>CAXBHV010001199.1:0-2889 GCA_963974855.1 uncultured Rhodopirellula sp.
CAAATCTCCCATGCCCAATCCGAGTGCCGAGATCGCACCCGCTTGCAGCACTTGCCGACGACTCGGACGATTGGATCGACGAAAGGCATGACAGCCCGTTAAATGGTTGGTGTTTTTGAAGGACATCTTGTTAACTCAGCCCCGCGATAGGTTCGCCCTGATAAATATGGTGAGGTCGATTCTCGGCATCGTGCCAAGCCGCAGCCGCTGGGATTCCCAGTGCATCATAAATCGTGGCGGCAAAGTTTTCGGGCTTCACCGGTTGCTCGGCCGGATACGCGCCTTGCGCATCGGACTTGCCGACCACGTTGCCGCCTCGGATGCCACCGCCCGCAAATAACACCGATTGAACGGCACCCCAGTGATCGCGACCAGGCAGTTTGTAATGCTTTTTCAACCACGTAATTTGTGGCGTGCGACCAAATTCACCGGCCACGACTATCAACGTCTCGTCCAATTCACCCGTCGACTGCAAATCGTCCAACAGCGCCGAGACAGCTTGGTCGGTCGGAGGAAATAAATTGTTTTTCAAGTGCGGAAACGCGTTGCCGTGTGTATCCCACGTTTCGTCATTTCCTAAATTCACCTGCACCAAACTGACGCCGGCACTGACCAGTTGCCGGGCCATCAGCAACGACCAACCAAAAGAATTGCGTCCATAACGATCCAAGTCCTTGGTATCCGCATTGGTTACGTCCAATGCCTGATGAACCGCTGACTCGGTCAGTAACGACACAGCACCTTGCCGCAGTCGATCAAAGTTTTCGACTTGAGCAAAACCCGCGAGCGTCTCACGTTGTCGATTCAATGAATCCAACAACGCCAATCGCCCGTTGATCGCCTGCATTCCCAATCCATCGGGCAATGAAAGTTGCGGTGCTTGAAACAAACGTTCGTCGGGTTTGCCGCGATCTTGGTGGTCAAACTTGTATTCGGGAAACGCGCCATAGGACGTATTATGAAAAGGCGACGCTTGGATCATCCAAGGATCGTGCCTGGGGCCCATCGAACCTGCATGTTGGCCAGGGATCACGCGACCACTGCTGTGGATCAAACGTTCAGGCAACACCGCGGCGGTTGGCAAATTGTTTTGCTGTCGCGACCGCATCGCGTGACCGGCCACTGCAGCGATCGAAGGGTGATCGGTTCGACTGGACTGATTGGGGCTGAACCCCGTCGGTAACTCGGAGCGTCCCGTTAACATAATGTGATGGGCGGCGGAATGTTCGTTGGAGCTATGCGTGAGGGAACGGCATAGCGACCACATTTGGCTGCGCTGAGCCAATTTCGGCAGATGCTCGCAGATCTGCAGTCCGGGTGTCTTGGTCGACCGTGGCCGAAACTCGCCGCGAATGTTGTCCGGCGCCTCCGGCTTCATGTCAAAGCTGTCGTGTTGCGAAAGTCCGCCCGACAAGAAAATGAAGATGCATGATTTGGCTTTCCCACTCGGCTGAACACCGTCCGCCGCAAACGCCTGGCGCAGTCCGGTCAAATGGTTCATGCCCAGCCCGAGAATCCCTATCGCACCGGCTTGCAGCGCACTACGACGTGACCAGCCGGTGTGTTGACAAGTGCTCGACGGATTTAGAGTGGACTTAGGGGTCATGCGGATGCTCCTGTGTAGAGATTCGAGATCACGCTGCCGTTGAGTAAGTGATGGGGACGGTCCAGCGGATCCATCAGAGCAGCATCCGAGTCGACCCCCAAGGCGTTGAAGATCGTGCTGCAAATATCTGCTGGTGACCAGGAATTTGTCACGGGGTATGCCGCCTGAGCGTCAGTCTGCCCGAGCACTTGTCCGCCTCGGACACCCGCGCCGGCGAACAATCCAGAGTAAGCATGTGCCCAATGATCGCGACCAGGAATCGTTTGGCCGGGGAGTGTTGAGATTTTTGGTGTTCGCCCAAACTCGCCCATCACAATCAACAAAGTATCGTCCAGCAGTCCCGATGCAGTTAAGTCATCGGTCAGTGCGGCGAGACCTTGATCCAACTGTGGCAACAGCGTGTTTTTGAGTCGCCCCCAATTGTCAACATGTGTATCCCAAGTTTGCACGATGCCCATTGCTGCTTGCACGACGGGCACTCCGGCTTCGATCATGCGTTTGGACAGTAACAACGACTGACCGAACTTGTTGCGACCGTAGCGATCGCGTGTTTCCTCGGACTCGCGGTTGATCTCAAACGCTTGAGTCAACTTCCCAGAGGTTAGTAAACCATAGGCGAGGTCTTGCTGATCACGGAGGGAGTCGGTTTCCGGTCCCGCTAAGTTGCGACGTCCGCGGTTGAGGTTATCCAGAAGTTGTCGCCGTGATTGCAGTCGATCCGTGGTGATCCCATCACGCATCGAAAGTGCCTGGATTCGAAAATCCTTTTCGTTTGGATCACCATTGATTTGCCAGGGATCATGTTTGGCACCGAGGAATCCCGCATGTTGCCCCGGCCATGTCAGCGGACCTTCGATAAAGTAATTCGGCAGCGAGACGCCTGAGGGCAGACCATCGCCGCGGGGCCGAATGAAATCCAGCGCGGCGGCAAAGTTTGGAAAGTCGTTGCGAGTTTCAACACGATCTAAATCCGATCCGCCACGCGGTACCGGTGTCGGTCGACCGGTCAGTGCGACGTGGGTCGCCAGCAAATGATTGTGCTCGCGATGTGCCAACGTGCGGACGATGGCCCAGCGATCAGTTTGCTTCGCCAGGATTGGCAGGTGTTCACAGACTGTGACGCCTGGGATCGTGGTCGCGATCGGAGCGAACTCGCCACGAACTTCCGTCGGTCCTTCGGGCTTGGGGTCCAGCATGTCCAATTGGCTGGGACCACCGCTGAGCATCACGATCAGCACCGACTTGGCCTTGCCGAACCCAATCGGTTTGGTCTGCAATGGCTC
>CAXBHV010001200.1:0-2887 GCA_963974855.1 uncultured Rhodopirellula sp.
CTTACGGCCCACGGCTCACCACTGCGATTTGCATTTCGATTAAATCAACAAGCCGCTAGCCAAAACTTGTGCTTCCCTTGCGCCCCGAAGACAATGTTGTCCACCCGAAAAACAATAAGCCGATTAACGCTCGCCCTCCTTGCGATGGTGATTGGATTCGTCGAATCCAGCGTTATTTACGCCGCGGATTCGCCCACGCACATTTCGGAAGCCGCTGCGCCGCAGTCTCCCCGCAAAATGACTTGGCGGCCAGTCACAGGTAAACAAGCTAAATCATCAGCATCCAACGAGGTAAAATTGGCCAGTGGCGAATCCGAATCGCCTACAAAACAGGCCGCGGTGACCCCCGTTTCCTACGACTTTTACGATTCGCTGTTGGGCGACCCGCTGCACTATGACGATGGATTCGTGATCGAGCCGACAGCATGCGACAGCGGTTCGTGCCAAGGCTGTGACGCCTGCGATAGCATTGGCATCGCAAGCTCCAGCAATCGATTTTGGATACGTGCCGAATACTTGTCCTGGTCACTTGATGGAATCAGCTTGCCTGCGTTGGTGACAACCAGCCCAAGTGGTACGACGCCTGAGAACACTGGCATACTAAATCGCCCGGAAACGACGATTCTATTTGGTGGCGACGAGATCTTGGATTCACTGCGATCGGGTGCCCGGATCAGCGTCGGTCGGATCGACTCCAATCGCGATGGTGGCATAGAACTGTCAGCGCTCGGCGTGTTTAGCGACGACGAAAGCTTCGGTAGCAGCAGCAGCCTGCTCGCCCGCCCAGTCTTCAACACTCAAACTGGGGCAGAGGACGCGATGCTAATCGCGCATCCGGACTTCCTCAGTGGTTCAGTTCGTGTCCAAGTCGAAAACGAACTGTACGCTTTCGATGTCTTGCGACGCCAGCGTCTATCCTCGACCGCATGCGACCGCTTAGATTTTTTGATTGGTTATCGGCACGCTCGCTTGGACGAGATGCTTCGAATTGACCAATCGTCCACCTACACGGCACCGCGAGGCCAAATCATCTCTGGAACGTCCATCGTATTATTCGATGAATTTGACATCGAAAACCAATTCAATGGGGCCGAGATTGGGCTTAACTACCGGCACACTTCGGGAACTTGGACGCTGGCCACGCTTCTCAAAGTCGGACTGGGCGTCAACCGCGCCGAAGTCACGATTGATGGCGAGACCACCAATACTGTTCCTGGTTCCGGCTCCGCTTCGTTCACCGGCGGGCTGCTTGCTCAACAAACCAACATCGGCCAATACGACGATTCGCAGTTTACGGTTATCCCCGAAGTGGGACTAACACTGTCAAAACGAATCGACGATTTCGTCGAACTTTCGATCGGCTACAGCCTGCTGTACTGGTCCGACGCCATGCGAGTCGCGGACGTCATCGACCGCAACGTTTCGCAATTCCCACCCGAACCACCCTCGGGCAGTGGAAATCCCCGGTTTAACTTTGTAACCGACGACTTCATCGCCCACGGGCTGACAACCGGCGTCAAATTCTCGTTCTAGCGAGCACCGCCAGCTCGCTGAACCCTCCGTACTGTGGTGTTCGAACCAAGTTCTTACACAACGTCTTCAACGGTAAGCGTCAAAACCACCTCGGTCGAAAGTCCGTATCGGTCAAGGCTCTGCACTCGGATGCTAAACGACGACGGCGAACTCGAATCAAGATCGACACTGGTTTTCAGCACATTGCCTTCGATCGTGAAGGACGCATTGCCAGTGCTACCATCGCCATCAACTAGCAAGTAAACGTGCTCGTCGACGGTGTTTGGATCCGTTGTTGTCAGCGACCCCACCGTTGTGCCGGCCACCGAGTTAGCGGCAATCGACGAATTATCAATCGCGATCCCAGTCGGAGTTTCGTTGTCTTCGCTAATCGAAATCTGCAGCACTTGATCAAACGTCAGACCACCAGAATCTTCGGTGCGAACGGTGACCGCGTACAAATCCTTGAGCGCCATGTCAAAAACTTGGCTGGAGACAAGCTTGCCGCCCGAAACATTGAAGGTTTCCGTCGATTCGCCTTCGACCGAAACGACCGAGTAGGTGAACGAGTCCCCTGCATCAGGATCTTCGCTGCTCAGCAATCCAATCTCGGTGCCCACAGGTTCGTTCGAAGCAATCGTGGTGCGTGAAACGGCGATTGCGGTGGGAGCTTCGTTGACATTCGTAACGGTGATGGTCAGCGTCTGGTCGAACGACAAGTTGCCTTGATCGGTTGTGCGGACAACGACGGAATGACTCGAGTTGGTTTCAAAGTCCAGCGAAGCGCCGACTTGGAGTGAGGTACCTGAAACGGTAAACAAATCACTGTCAGTGACCGAATCGACCGAAACGATGCTGTAAGTGTGAGTGTCACTTGCATTCGCATCGGTGCTGCTCAGTAAGCCGACTTCGGTGCCAATGGCCGCGTCTTCGGGAATCGATGATTCGCTCAGTGCGACCGCGGTCGGAGCAACATTTGCTACTTCGGTAATGGTGATCGTGAAGGTTTCTTCTACGAATAACACACCTCCGGCATCCGTGCTGCGAATACGAACGCTGTAGCTCGACTTGTTGTCGATGTCAAAGTCTGTGGTGGTCTTCAGTAAATCGCCGTCGATCGTGAACGAGGCGTTGTCCGTGCTGCCTTCACCCGGAACCAAACTGTAAGTGTGACTGTCGCCAGCATCCTCATCAGTACTGGTCAACATGCCAACCGTACTTCCTATCGCTGCATCTTCGACGATCGATGTAGCACTGAGATCGATCGCGGTGGGGGCTTCGTTGACATTCGTGACGGTAATGGTCAGCGTCTGGTCGAATGACAAGTTGCCTTGATCGGTTGTGCGGACAACGACGGAATGACTCGAGTTGGTTT
>CAXBHV010001201.1:0-2886 GCA_963974855.1 uncultured Rhodopirellula sp.
AACTTTCCTGGCCGTTGCGATCGTTACTTTATCGCCATTAAGTGCAGCCGATACGAACAATCACGAGACGCCAACCGAGGATGTCACGTTCGATCGAGACATTCGTCCGCTGCTGTCGTCGCGATGCTTTGCCTGCCACGGTCCTGATCCCGAGTCTCGCGAAGCGGGACTGCGGCTGGATCAAGCACACGGCGACGAAGGGGCAATCGGTATCGCGATTGAACCTGGCTCGATTGACGATAGCGAACTATGGAACCGGATTACCACGGATGATGAATCGATGCGAATGCCGCCAGCGGAGTCGCATCTAAAGCCGTTTTCGAAAAAGGAACAGCAGCTTATTCGTGCCTGGATCGAATCAGGCGCCGACTACGAAGATTTTTGGGCATTTGCTCCGCCCCAAAGACCTGGGACGCCTGTCGTCAAAGACGAGCGTTGGAGCGAACAACCAATCGACCGCTTTGTGCTCCGCAAGCTCGAAGCGAATGGCATGTCGCCCGCCGAAGAGGCCGATCCACGAACCCTGGTGCGCCGGGCCACGTTCGATTTAACCGGGTTGCCGCCAACACGTGAAGAGGTCCGTCGTTTTGCCCTAGCGTATTCGAGGTCCCCTGAGGTCGCTTGGGAAAAACTCATCGACGATTTGATTGCTCGACCCCAATATGGCGAACACATGGCTCGCTATTGGTTAGATCTCGTCCGCTTTGCCGACACCAACGGAATGCACAAGGATTTCTATCGCAACCATGTCGCCTATCGCGATTGGGTCATCCGAGCGTTCAACGAAAACCTTCGCTATGACGATTTTGTTCGCTACCAATTAGCCGGCGACCTGTACCCAGACCCCACAAAGGATCAATGGATTGCTTCTGGATTCCACCGTTTGCATTTGATCATCGACCGAGGCACCGCGCTGCCTGAAGAAAGCCACGTAAAAAATGTGCTGGACCGGGTCACCTCGGTTGGAACTGCATTCATGGGACTGACCGTACAATGCGCCCAATGTCATGACCACAAGTTTGACCCAATCACCCAAAAGGACTTTTTCTCGCTGTACAGTTTCTTTAACAACATTGACGCCGAGCCCGAGACCAATCCACGAAAAACCGTCGCAGGATTGCAGGAACCCATTGTTCGTTTTCCCACCGAAAAACAGCAGGCGGAACTGGAACGCTTGGACGCCCAGCTTGCCCAATGCAACGACCAGCTTCAAGGCGTGACCGCATCCATTGAATCCTTGGTGAAGCAAACGCAAAGCAAAGCGTCCTCGGACGCAAAAAACGAGGAAAACGCTGGAGGTGCAGAACCGACCGGTGATAAACCAACCAAAGATGAACCAGCCGAAGAGAAACCGAACGGTGATGAACCAGCCAAGCAGGACGACGGCGGTCTGGCCAAGCTAAAGAAAGAGCAAACTGTATTAGAAAAAAGAATCAAAGAGCTGAACCGCCAACGCGGCACCATCGAGCGATCGGTGGAAAAGGTAATGGTGATGAAGGAACGCAATGACGTCCGAGAGACCTTTGTTCTCGTCCGAGGACAATATGATGCTCCAGGCGAAAAAGTTGAACGAGATGTCCCCGGGTTCTTGCCACCGCTGAAGAAATCTTCGCAGGTGGCTTCTCGAATGGAACTGGCGGAGTGGTTCGTTGCCCCCGAGAACCCGCTCACCGCTCGCGTCGCAGTCAATCGTTTTTTTCAATCGTTCTTCGGCGTCGGTCTGGTCAAAACGTCAGAAGACTTTGGCAATCAGGGCGAGGTGCCAAGTCATCCCGAGTTGCTTGACGAACTTGCGGTCTCCTTTATCGAATCCGGATGGGATGTGAAGGCTCTAGTAAAACAGATTGCCATGTCAAAAACCTACCGGCAAACGTCGAGTGGCTCACCCGAGCAATTTAAGGCTGATCCCGAAAATCGTTTGCTCGCCCGTGGTCCCAGGTATCGATTGGATGCGGAGATGATCCGCGACCAAATCCTGACGACCAGCGGTTTGCTGTCCACCAAGATGCACGGTCCGAGTGTGAAACCACCCCAGCCCGATGGACTGTGGCAGGCCGTTTCCATGACGGGCGAACGATATGTGCCCGATTCTGGCGAGTCAATCTATCGTCGCAGCATCTACACGTTCTGGAAACGAGCGATGCCGCCGCCGCAAATGACCATTTTGAACGCTCCCATTCGCGATGCCTGTATCGCTCGACGCGAGCGGACCAATACACCGTCGCAAGCATTGTTGCTACTGAATGAAAGCGAGTATTTGATGGCCTCGCGTCACTTGGCGCAGGCAACGTTGGCCGAGCCGATCCAACAGCGACTGCAATTTGCTTGGGAAACCGTCACGGCAAAACTGCCCGACGCGGAAGAGCGTGAGATCATCGAAAACCTGTTGAATGACTTGACTGACCTCTATCAGAACCATCCCGATTTGGCGAACGATCTTTGTCGCGACTTGACTCTGGAAACTGCAGAGGCAAAGGCGGAACTGGCTGCCTGGACCGTCATTTGCAACACGCTGTACAACCTCGACATCACCAAAACCAAGGACTAAACGATGAATCCTTTCCACGAGATCGAAACGCGGGACAATCGTCGTCGGTTCCTGACCAATGCAGGAATGGGACTGGGAACCGCTGCGATGGCGTCGCTTTTAGGCCAATCGCGAATCGCCGCGGCCTCTGCGATGAATTCGTCTGCTAATGTGCCATTGGGTTGCCATTTCGCACCCAAGGCAAAACGGGTCATCTTTTTGTTTATGGCCGGTGCGCCGAGTCAGATCGATTTGTTCGACCCCAAACCGGGACTCGAAAAGCAATTTAACAAACCGTTGCCACCCTCGGTCAGCATGGGCCAACGCGTGACCGCGATGACCAAAGGCAAAGAGCAATT
>CAXBHV010001202.1:0-2883 GCA_963974855.1 uncultured Rhodopirellula sp.
AACTGCGTTCACGCTGCCTGGGTCGAGGCAACGAACGGTACAGAAAATGCTTTTCCAGTCACCCTGAACTTTACCCTCATCCTTTAATATCAAAGGGACTTTCCATGGCACTCGATTCACTAGCTGATGCATTTCACGATGAACTACGCGACCTGCTCAGCGCCGAAAAGCAACTGACCAAAGCGCTTCCCAAGATGGTCAAGCAAGCATCTTCGGATGAACTGCGTAAAGCGTTTGAAAATCACCTCGCCGAAACTCAAGAACATGTCCAGCGAGTCGAGGAAGCGTTTGAAGAGACTGGCAAAACTGCACGGGCGAAAACATGCGAAGCCATGCAGGGTTTGATCAAGGAAGCAGACGAGTTGTTGAAGGAGAAAGGCGAACCGACGGTCAAAGATGCGTTGATGATCGCTGCGGCTCAAAAGGTCGAGCATTACGAAATCGCAACCTATGGCACGCTGTGTACATGGGCGGAAACACTTGGGTATACCAACGCGCTCAGCCTGCTGAAGCAGAATATGGCGGACGAAGAAACTGCCGACAAAAAGCTTTCTGAACTTGCTAAAACGATCAATCGGGAAGCGGTCGGCGCCAATAAAGGCTAATTCCGACCACCGATTCCACGAAGCCGCGAAATGATTGATCTGCGTGGGACTCGTGACAGCAAAAAAGTCGGATCACAGAACGACTGCTAACAACCCAACAGGTTCTGTGCGTGCTGCTGAATTGCTAATCCCTTAAGTGACTCAGTTGCAAACAGAGTTGGCAATGTAACTCGATGTAAGGAGTTCAAATCATGTTGCCTGATACCAATCGCCGTGTGGCACAGCAAACCAATGAAGACGTCAATCGCCAGATTCGGGAACAGACCCGCAAGAATATCGCGAAATACGCAAACGCCAGTGCTGAAGAGATCACGCTCCGATTAAATGAGCTTGACAGTGAGTGGGATATCGAACGCACCTTAGAAGCCAACGCAGCCACGTTGGCGCTAGGAGGCCTTCTTCTCGGCGCGACCGTCGATCGTAAGTGGTTTATCTTTCCCGGAGTCATTGCGACCTTCCTGCTGCAACACTCCTTGCAAGGTTGGTGTCCCCCAATCCCCATTTTCCGTCGCCTTGGTATCCGCACATCGGCCGAAATCAATGAGGAGCGCTATGCACTGAAGGAAATCCGAGGCGACTTTGACCGAGTTGGACAGAAGTCACAGGGCAACGCAAATTTGCAAGAAGCGATCACTGCATCCCGACAATAGATTTGGGTGTGACAGAAACCTAATGAGAGAAAACCAGTGTCCCCATGACGAATCGTCGAAGACTAACAATACTGCAGATCAACGACACGCACGCCTACCTCGACGAGCATTGGGAATTGTTTCGCGAAGGGGCGGGTGTTCGGCATGAAATGGTTGGCGGGTACTCGCGACTTAAGTCCTACTTCGATCGCGTGCGTCGAGAGTGTGGTGAAGAGGGTGTATTAGCGCTGGACAATGGTGACACGTTGCACGGCACTTACCCAGCAGTGAGCACGAAAGGCGAAGCCATTGTTGGACCGCTCAATCAACTGAAACTCGATGCATGGACAGTCCATTGGGATTACGTCTACGGCACTGAGCGTATGCGCGAGCTTGCCAATAAAATCAATCATCCCTTGCTGGCCTGCAACTGTCACCGCAACGGAACTGACGAATTGCTCTTTCCAGCAACGGCGGTGTTCGATCGAGGCGGCATCAAGGTCGGTGTGATCGGAATCGGCGCCTATATCATCGACAAAGCATTTCCACCCGAAGTGAGCGAGGATGTCTACTTTACCCTCGGTCGCGTGGAACTGCCTCGACACATCAAGGTGCTGCGCGAGCAGGACCAAGTTGACTTGGTAGTCGTGCTGTCGCATTTGGGATTTCCACAAGATTGCCAGCTTGCGACCGAAACGAATGGCATCGACATATTTCTAAGTGGTCACACTCACAACCGCATGTACGAGCCGCTCGAGATCAATGGCGCAACGATCATTCAATCTGGGTGCCATGGATCTTTTGTCGGAAGATTGGATGTCGAAATGGCAGACGGAAACCTCACTGAGGTCAAACACAGTCTTGTCTTGATGGATCGTGAGATCGAACGCGACTCCGAAATGCAGCAGCAAGTCGATGCACTTTACGCACCGCACAATTCGATGTTGAGTGAAGTCGTCGGCAAGACAAACACGGATCTCAATCGATATGCTGCGATGGAATCGACGATGGACAACCTATTGCTGGACGCCATCGCTGAGGCAGCCGACACTGAAATCGCTTTCTCCAATGGCTGGCGTTACGGCGCCCCGATTCCAGCGGGCGAGATTACCGTCAACGATTTGTGGAATATCATTCCCACGAATCCGCCTGTTTCCGTCGTTGAAATGACAGGCTCAGAGCTTTGGGAGATGATGGAAGAAAACCTGGAACGCACTTACGCTCGTAACCCGTTCGATCAGATGGGCGGCTACGTCAAACGCTGCCGTGGAATCAACATCTATTGCAAACTCGAGAATATGCAGGGGGCTCGAATTCAACAATTCTTGGCCGAAGGTGAACCTTTGGATCGGAACAAGACCTATCGGGTCGCGTTCGTGACGGAGCAAGGGGTTGCGGAAAAATATGGAAGTAACCGAATGGATCTGAATACGTCTGCAATCGAAGCGTTGAAAAGCTATTTGCAATCACGCAGTCCCGTGGCTCCCGAGCTTCGTGGGTCTGTGGTGATTGTTTAATCAGTAACGCAGGAGTCTTTCAGAAACTTGCGTGTTCTACCGCTAGCCACGGTTCCGGTCCTGAACCTTGGCTAACGCTGGTCCGCTAAAACTTTGGTATTGACGTCGGATATTGGAGGCGACTTTTTCTTC
>CAXBHV010001203.1:0-2877 GCA_963974855.1 uncultured Rhodopirellula sp.
TATGGTGGCTGGGGGTTCGGTGGCTCTCAGCCGCCCGGTCAAACGGGGCACATGGATTTGGCGCACACACGCTGGGCATTGGCGGCGCTCCGTGCATCGGCCCCTAAGTCATTGCCGGATGACCAGCTATCGCTTGCGACAGTTTCCGAATTGGACCGAATCAACTTAAACTCGCAGCACTTTCTTCGTCTGATGCAAAAGCATCCGAGTGAAACGCGTCCTCACCCCGGAGACATGAGCGCTGTCAATCTTGACCCGCGTGCAAAAGGTTATTTGTATGACGGCGGCTTTTACTTCTCACCGATTGTAATGGCGGCAAACAAGGGACGAATGGGGCACACAAAAGGCCACACCTATTTCCGCAGCTATGCCACTGCAACGTGTGATGGCGTGATCGCATTGTTGGCGTCGAGAGTCGACGCGTCCGACGAACGTGTGAGTTCAGCACGGGCATGGCTTGAGAACAATAGCGACTGGGAATACCCCGACGGTATTCCTCGCGATTATCCAGAACCGTGGGGCGACGCGGTGTATTTTTATCACCAAGCTGTGCGAGCGGAAGCTTATTGGCGTCTTGGGATTGGCGGCGATTGGGCTGAGCAGTTAGTGCATCGCTTGCAGCGTCATCAAAAATCCGATGGAAGTTTCGTCAATCAACAAAGTGGACTGATGAAGGAAAACGATCCGCTGATGTGTTCTGGATTAGCGTTGATTGCGGCCACTTATGCGATGCGGCAAATCAAGGGTGTTGCGGCGTCATCAACTGCGGCACGCTAACGGCTTGGAAAGCCGAGCGACAATGGGATGATTCCGGTGCTCTGGACCCTGGGCACGAAACTCTTAATCTTAATCTCGCCCGGGATCGTGCTTGGCGTTTGAAACGCAGAGTCGGCTGGTGGGACGTTAGTCACTTCCTCACGACAGGAACAGATTCAAGGTGATTTTGACAGCCGAATGAAGGACAGACGAATCGTCCCTTTGAATTTATTCGTCTGTCCCAACATTCGTCTGTCAGAAATGCCTGGTCGCTGCCTGCAACTTGCTCACTCGACGGCGGGTTGCTTGTCACACTTGTTTATTTCTAAAAGGTTATGGGACGATTGCCGATGAAGCGGTTTGCTGCGGCTGGATGCACGCTAACGGCTTGGAAAGCCGAGCGACAATCGTCGACCCGGCATCGCAGCGACTGATGGCGTCCACGATTGGGCGAAAGTCTGCGTGTTTTAGCTACGTGCCTTTGATTTAATGCTCGTTGCCTCGCGCGCTGCACAAGTACGCTCAATAAACGCTACTTTTGCGGAGCAAAAGGCGACTTTCGCTATAGGAACGCTGCTAGCGGATCTGACGAATCCGATCACTCGCCTTCGATGTACTTCAGCTGGATCTCAGTCTTGGGCAGCTTCTTCTTCAGCTTATCGACGCCCTCTTGAGTGACCGCGGTGCGGGTCACTTTCAGATCTTTCAGTGCTGTCAGGCCTTCCAGGTGAACTAGTCCTGGGTCACTGATTTGTGTCGATCCCAGATGCAAGAATGTCAATTTCTTCAGGTCACTCAGGTATGGCATCCCCTCATCGGTGAGCCGAGTGTTATCCAAGTTCAATGACTCGAGCGAAGTCAGGCCCTTGAGAGGCTCAATACCCGCATCCGAAATATTAACTCGCCACAGATTCAATTTTTTGAGCTTTTTCAGTTCACTCAATGGCTGCATTGCATCATCAAACAACTGAGCACACTCGCTGATGTCGAGCTCTTCAAGATTCGTTAACTTCGGCAACTCTGCCATTCCCATCGCATCGATCTGGTTTTTCGCCAAACGAACCTTCTTCAAATTAGGAAAGCTTGCCAGGATTGTAATGGCGTCGTTACCAATGGTGGTTTCAGCCATGTAAAGCTCTTGCAAGTTTTTCAGCCCCGTCAATGATTGTAGACCATCTTCGCTAATCCACAAAAAATCGATCGCCAATACTTTTAGGTTTCCAAGTTTCGCAACGTGCTGCATGCCGTCGTCGTCGACGGAGCAGTCGCCGCTTTTGCCGGACAGTCGTAGCGCTTTCAAGTTGGAAAGCGGAGTCAGATTCGCCAGTCCCGCGTTACCGATTTTGCAATCCCGCAGATCAACGTTTTCCAGAGTTGCGACCTCGGCGAGTGTTTTCAGTCCCTCGTCGCTGATTCCCGTGCCGCCAAGCAACACGGAACGCACTCGCTTGAGTGGCTTTAGCAATGCGAGTTGCGAATCATCGATCGACGTGCCACGGAAATCGACTTCCACAATCGCTCCGTCCGCATCCTTCTTCACTTTTGCCGATGTTGCCTCAATCGCAGCAACCGCATCGGGATCGTCTGTGACTTTGGGCTGGACTTTCACAGCAGCAGGTGGAGTGGAATCCGCTGGTTCCTGTTTCGAATCGCAACCTGTACTCACAAAGAGGCAGCCGCTAAGAACCAGAGATGCAAACGGGAGGGATGTAATTCGCATAAGTCAAACTAGGTGGGTAAAAGTGGGATAGGCTTCTAGCCTGTCGTGTAAGTCAGCCTGAAAGTGCTTTGTAAGGGCTGAAAACTCAGGGTTGGCCGTAGCGGAAGTCGTCAAGACTTTCGTTGTCAGCATAAACTGGCCGGATGACAGATCGTAGCAGACCGTTCAAAAATTGCATGGCGTCATGCAGGGGGTAGGACGTTGTTATTCCATCAAGGGCGGATGAACTCGCGTAATCATAGCAGACGCAACGACGAACGTTTAGAATACACACTCTGGCGTTGTTCCTAAATCCTCGACAAAGGTTCTTTCATGCGTGTTCGCTCTTGTACCGCGATCGTTCTGTTGGCAGTTCTACTCGGCACTGGGACGATGGACACTTCGAGGGTCCAGGCGGAATC
>CAXBHV010001204.1:0-2874 GCA_963974855.1 uncultured Rhodopirellula sp.
AAGAAGATACCGCTTTGCCAATAGATTCCGCCGTCGGGGCCGTAAATCAAATTGTTCGCGGCATGGTGCGTATCGGATGTTCCGAGCCCTTGCAGAATGGGGTAACGCAAGTCGGCTTTGTCGTCGCCGTCGGTATCTTTCAGGAACAAAAGGTCGGGTCCTGAAGTCACGATGACGCCGCCGTTCCAGAACTCGAAGCCAAGCGGGTTGTGGACGTGAGCGAAGATCTTGCGAGTGTCCGCTTTGCCGTCGTTGTCCGTGTCCTCAAGGATCATCAATTTGTCGTTCATCTCCTTGCCGGGTTCCCACTTGGGATACGTATTCCAGCTGGCGACCCATAGACGACCTTTAGCGTCGACCTGCATTTGAACAGGATTAGCCAAGTCCGGAAATTGAACTTCTGACGCAAAGAGGTTCAGTTGATAACCCTCGGGAACTTTGATCTGTGCCATCGATTCTTCGGGGCTCAGGTAATCAATGCTGCCTTCTTTCTCGGCGCTCGAGCTCTTGCTGCCGCCGCCGACGTTGGAGATCACTTTTACCGGTGGTGGGACGTTGCTGTCGTCGACCTCATACTTCTTGCCTTCGGCGGCCGCCCAAATCGCTTTATCGCGATTGGCGGTCATCACATCGAGCATCACGAGTTCGTGCTTCAGAACATCCGCGTTACTTTGCCCATCGACAAACGTTAACGTTGATCGGCTGCCCCACACGTCGTTGCCATCGGTCGCGTGATAGCGATTGTGCCAATGCCAGTTCTTGTCTTTGACTGCCGCGTAAATGTCGGCAAGTTTGTCTTCGTCGGGAGCTGGTTTGCCAAGCAACGCTTGCGAGATAATCCCGGCGAGTTTTTTGTATCCGTTCGCATTCAAATGGATGCCGTTGAGCGTGTACCGTTCTGAGGTGGACTCGAACAACTGCCGTGTCGGCGTGAACAGGTCAACAAAGGTTACGCCTGCTTCCGCCGCAGCTTTACGTGTCGCTTCGGTATAGACAGCCAGATTCGCATTCAGCTCTGTCCCCTCAGGAAGATTGCGGTCTCCGGTGTTTTGATAGGCAATGGGGCTGAACAGGACAAAGCGGAGATCCTTGCCTTTCTCGCGTCGCAGTGCGGTATATCGCTCAACCAGTTTGACCAGTTCGGCTTGATAGGCATCCGCGCCGCCCGGACCGGCAAAGGACTCGTTGTATCCATAGAAACTGAACACGACATCGGGTGCGACATGTTGCAGGTACTCGTCGTCGTTGGTGAACCCCTTGCTGCGGGGTTTCTTGTTGACCATGTCGCCCGAAAAACTCATATTTCGGAAGCTGACGTTCTTCCCCTTCAACTGGCTCTGGAGAACCGTTTCGACCCACGGGTCATGTTGCATCCGGTCGGCGAGGCCGTTGCCGTAAACAGCGACCACGTCATCGGGTTGAAAGCCAAAAGAGTCGGCGGCGGTGGCCGATTGGACCGCCGTCGCTGACAAAAAACAGGTGATCAGGAGTACAGACAGGTGATGTCTAAGCGTAGCAAAGGAGCTGCGATTCATGTTCTTGACGTCGCTTTGTTAGGTATTGTCATGCGAACGAGGCCGCAAAATGACATAGCGGGGTGAGGAAAGAGCGTTCAAGGGGGGCATTCCCCGACGGCAGGTATGAAAGATTGTAATCTAGATAGGGGATCAACGAAAACCTGATTGGTCTCTCACATTGATTCTTACCCTTTTTGTTGATTTAGTGAGCAGCGACGGGCAAGCATCCGGGGATTTCACGCGTGATTCCCCCACCCATTTGGTTGTAAAACCGATGGCATTTGCCGATCCCTACAGCCGCGTTCTCTGTGCGACGAAGCCGGTTCATGATTAAGACATTTGATGAAGCCTTCCAGTTTGTGCTGGAGCAAAAGGTTTGCACGGTTTTTGGCAGCAAGGGTTCTCCCTACCCCTCGTTGTGGGACAACACGGGGCTTTCCGAAAAAAAGCCTAAGGCGGGGGGCTGGAGTCCGAAGGTGATGGCCGTCTGGGACTGGAAGACGCGGATTCCGCAGACGTATCCCGATGCGGTGTTCTACGGAAAGGTCCCTGGCGGCGACGCGGTGCTGATGGAGATGCAGCATTTTCGTGATCGCCATTACCCAACCGCCTTCCAGCCAGTCAGCGAGTTAGATCCGCTCGCCCAGGAGGTTTACGAATTCATTCGACTGGAACCTGACTACACCGGGCCGCTTCGCAAGCGAGCGATCTCGCGACTGGCGTGTTCGAAGAGCCAATACGATACGGCGTTAAAGAAACTGCAGGTGAGTCTGAATATCGTTCGCTCGAACGATCCAAAACTGAAAAACGATTTCTGGTTGCCGATGCGAGAAGTGCATTTGGACATTGTGCGTCAGTACGAGTGACACGAGCAAGCAAAAGCATTTGAGCTAAAATTCAGCCTACTTGCTAAATACAAACCTGACTGGGCCGTGTTCACGGCTAAGCGTCCGAGACCGCCGATGCCAACGACGACTTTGCTGCGAAACGTTTTAGATCGGGGGCGGCGAATTCGGACGTAGGCTTTTTGTGCTAGACAACATCGACACCCCTGCAAACTTGGCGTCGTTCATTTTGGTCAGACTGGTTTCGAACCTTAACGTAACGCCACGGGTTCGCACTCAATATCACCTGTGGGGACGAGCCGGTGGAGGCACGTTGACTCCTCACCGGGCCCTATTTTTCAGTAATGAACCGTGACACGGCGTCAGGAGTTCGAGATCTTCCCAAAGGATGACTACAATACGTTTCCTGACTCGTCGGGATCGTGGCACATCGAATCGGTGACGTTTGCAAAAACATGTCGATTCTACTTTCCGAAAAAACTTCCATCCTAGGCAAACAATGAAACCGTTCA
>CAXBHV010001205.1:0-2874 GCA_963974855.1 uncultured Rhodopirellula sp.
CTAGAGTTCGACTGTTGATTTAGTGAGCCGTGACGCGTGAGCGGCCGGGTCCCACGCGCTACCCGGTGCCTTACGGCCCACGGCTCACGGCTTACCATGCAATTTGCATTTCGTTTAAATCGACAGCTCGCCAACGCTGATCGGTTATTTTTTGCATCCGATCCAAGAACTATTGAACAGGTGCTTAGCAGTCGCAGACGTCAATTCCGAGCATTGGGGGATGCGGCGATCGCAATCCAAAACTGAAGCTTCGATCACATCGAAAAGACGGCTCTACTCGGCTGCGCATCTTACGCACACTAAGAGAATTTTATGCTACTGGAAATTTGCATCGACTGTATCGAATCGGCGTTGGTGGCTGAGCAAGGGGGTGCACATCGAATCGAAATCTGCAGCAGCCTCTCCTCCGGTGGGACCACACCGAGTTTGGGTCTCGTTCATCAGTGCGTCCAGCGTTGTCAGATCCCTTGCATGGAGATGATTCGTCCGCACGATGGCGGCTTCGTCTACAGCGATGATGATATCCGCAGTATGCTGCATGACATCGACGCGGTCAAAGAATTGGGCGTGCAGGGAGTTGTGTTGGGCGCATTGACGCGAGACGGAGACGTCGATGTGCCGGCGATGCAGCGATTGATCCAGGCATCTCGTCCTCTTCAAATCACCTTCCATCGTGCCTTTGACATCGCTCGCGATCCACTGCAATCACTCGACACGATCATCGGGCTTGGTGTCGATCGGTTGCTAACGTCGGGGCAAAGAGCGACCGCAGAAGAAGGCATGCAGCGGATCAAACAACTTGTTGACCGTGCCGATAATCGGCTGACGGTGATGGCCGGAGCGGGAATCAACGGCTCGAACGTACGCCGAATTTTGGAAGCAACGCAAGTTCGCGAAGTCCATGCCAGCGCCAGCGTGCCACGAAATCCAGAGTTTGCGACTGGCGAAGTGCGGTTCGGAAACCGCAGTCGAGTCACGTCTGTGCAGCGAGTTCGCGAATTGATCGCGGCGATGTCGTAGGCGGCGGTTACAACGCGGTGAGGCACGGCACCGCGGTGCCGTTGTTGTAGATCGCGTCAATCTCGGATGCCGAGAGAACGCGGTTCCAGATCGCGACTTCATCGATCATGCCGTCAAAGTTTCTGCCTTCCCCTGCGCGGTGGCCGCCGATCACCAGGCCCCCCGTTTCGGCAATTGGTCCGTGGATCGGCAGCAGATGCGACTTGGACAGCTTGCCGTTGACAAACAACTGCAGTCGCTCGGAATCGAACGTGACCGCGACGTGAGTCCAATCCGAAAACAGCGAACGATCCAGCAAGCAGTCAAAGCCGCCTTGCGGTTTGCTGCTGGGAGAACGCTCCGAGCCAACAGGCTGAGGAACGAGCGTCTCGGTGAACAGCTGCAGATTAATCTTCTCGGCCTCTCCGCACGCCCTGAATCCGACAGAGATCGCATAGCCGCTGCCAGACGCATTGGGCAACTCGCAGTGATTGGTGACGTTCGTTTCCATGATGAAGGAGCGGTCGGCGCTGCCATGATCTGGTAGCGACGCTGGTTTGATCCAACTCGATGCCGTATAGACGCTGGCGTTATCATCCAACATCGAACGTGGCACCGTGATGTATGGGCTGCTCGAGCGGCTTAGCTGCAGCGCACCACCGCGCGCTCCGTGTTCGTTGCTCACGGTGGCACCGCCCCTGAGTTGCCCGTCCAGCCGACTGCCTAACTTGGAGCGATTTTTAGTATCGCCATCAAAGCTCCAATAGCCGCGTAAATCCTTGGGAATTCCCGTTTCAGGTTCAGGCGTAAGCTGGTCGTACGTGATGGTCTTGACGAGATTTTCCTGGCCGTCCTTGTCGAGAAATTTGACAGTCAGTACGGGGACGGTTTGGGTGGTATCGGCGGTCATCACCAGGAACTGATTGGGTTCGACTCGTGACCACTCAAGGTCTTGGTGATAAACATTCAGCGAGGGAATGACGCTGGTATGGCCCGGCGAGATAATGAAATCGTGCAGGTCGTAACCAACACGCTGAGGGTGCATCAAATGACGCGAAACATGGATGTCACCCCCGACCAGCACGACACCGGGGATGCGTTCTCTCTTAATGAAATCCAACAACGCGTCGCGTTCTGCGTAGTAGGTGTGCATGTCATCGGTTTCGCGATTCTTTTTGTCCTGCCAAATTTGGCCGTGTAACAGAACTTTAAAAGGTGCCTCCGAACTGCGGAGGCCTTCGAGCAACCATTGCCATTGCTCCTTGCCGTAACAAGTTGATTGGTTTGGGCTAACAGGTGAGGGGCCGGTTTGTGAGTACCATCGTGCGTCGAGCAAGAACACTTCCATCGCCCCTCGATCCGTCTTTTGGTAAATGCCTTCCTCTCCGCTGCCATACTGATCCTGGACGCGGTATTCGACGAACGCGCGGCGAGTATTTGCTTTCAGCGCAGCGGCACTTTTGCCGTTGCCGTTGTTCAAGCCGAAGTCATGATCGTCCCAGGTTCCGACAAGCGGTACGCTCTTGCCCAGCGCTGCGAGCGGGGGACGCTGCAGTAGATGGCGATGCTTGTTTCGCAGATCCGCGAGATTGCCGGTGTCAGCGTAGGGAGTGTCGCCGCCCAGACACAGCAGATCGAGGTTGTGATTGGCCATCTGCTGCCAAACCGGATCGGTGCTATCATTGACACAAGAAATGAAGGCGACATTCAGCACTTGACCACTGCGATCCGCTGGCACGGTCTTGAAATGAAAGTCGCCATCTGCACCGGCAACGAGAGTGGCGCTGCCCGCTTCGATCTTCTCGATTTGGTATCGGTAGGTGGTACCGGGATCGAGTCCGACGACGTGGAATTTGGCGACAAAATCACGCTCGG
>CAXBHV010001206.1:0-2872 GCA_963974855.1 uncultured Rhodopirellula sp.
CCACTCGGTGTTTAGATCCAATCGTATAGAGTTCTGCCACACTCGCCCCTCCCCATGCCCCCACCTGTTATGCTTCGCCTCCACTTTGCTATTTGTTTGCTTGTTTTTGCGTCCGTCGTCTCACTCTTCCAGCACGTCGCGACCGGGGAAACGGTGGTTTCAGTCCGCGATGCCGCTTCGTCGTCCCGCATGCCTGTTGGCTGGGACCCGGCGTTGGCTGGCGATGAGGTGATGCAGCGACTCGCCAGAGTGACGGGGGCAAAGGTGAAAGGGGCTCACGATTCTGAATTTGTCATCGTAAAAAATAAAGCTTACGTCGTCGCTGAGCTGAGCGATCAGCAGGCGGGAGAAAGCCCCGCTTGGCCTGAGATTTATTGTGCGTTGTCCATCGTCGATTTGAAAACGCTTGCGGTCAAAGAAATCGTGCCCTTCGCTCGCGGCGAGCAAACGTATGTGAACGTGAAGCTGCCCGTCGGTGCTTGCTTTGTGCCTCGCATTCGGCAAGTCAACGACACAACACTTCGTTGCTACTTTGCAAGTGAGCAACCCGGCGTCCGGCAATCGCAAACCTGGTATCGCGATTTTGATCTGCAATCCCGCAAGTTCAGTGACACGATTCACAAAGTGAAATTGAAAACGGCGGCAGGCACGTTTGACATGCAGCCACGCTACTTGCACGCCGACGCGGCGGTCGGCGGATTCAGCAAGTCGGCTCGAGATTATGGATTTTACCTTTTCGATGCGTTTAAAACATTTGATAACAAAACGTATGTTGCCCTGAACAATTTCCCAGGCAAACAAAATGCCTTGGCAATCGCGCATGACGACTTTGCCACATTCGAAGTGGTGGGGCATTTCAATGACCCGCCATCCGCACAACTCAGCGAGTCGGCCATTAATCAATTACCCGACGGAACGTGGATGGCGATCTGTCGCAACGACGGTGGAAACTATCATTTCAGCACCAGCGTCGACGGCAAATCGTGGAGCGTGGGGCGAGAGTTGCCATTTGTTGTAAACGGTGCAAACTCAAAACCAACGTTCGATAAGTTTGGCGACAGCTATTATCTCGGTTGGCAGGAAACCACGAAAATTCAGGGCGTGAATCGTAGTGTTTTCAATATCGATATTTCACGCGATGGCAAGTCATGGAAGCGAAAGTATCGCTTCGAGACTACGCAATCGTTCCAATATCCCAGTTTCCATGAGCACGACGGAGCGATTTGGCTGAGCGTCACGCAAGGCGACACGTCGCCAAGTCGCAAAGAGCGGATCATGTTCGGCAAACTCGAGACGACTGGCGAGTTTGAATCCCAAGTCGGTAAGAAACGCAAACCGATTTCCGCCCCTCCTGTACAAGGTGCAGCAGAACAAGCCGTTGTGCTAGAGCCTGGCGTCAAACTGTTCACCGATCGCGACTACACGTTGACCGAAGCACCCGCATTGCTGATCGGACGCCGTTTTTTGCGGACGAGTATCGAAGGGTTCGAAATTGAGTGCGTGAAGCCAGGCGAAGTGTTTGCGATGACGCTCAGCAAACCTCACCCGGCCAACCAGAGCGAGAAGTTGTTGAAGCAGGGATTCACGAAGGTCGATACACCCGAGTTCCAGCTCTTTCGCGGCGAGATCAACCGTGTGTTTGCTTACCGCAAAGCATTAAACCCAGGCGACCGATTGCGGTTCGATAAAACAACGTTCTTGGTACTCGGCGAAGCAACGCAGATCACGTCGCGGCCGACGAAGGGCAAGGCGGCTCAAAACGAATCGCCACAGCAAGCTGCCGCCCGCATCAGGCAAATGGAAAAGATTGCCGAACTGGCACTCGTCCCGCCTACCCTCAATACATCACCGCTGCCCGAATACGGCTACGATAAGCTCGATTACGGGATGACGATCGGAATCGAGCGAACCCCCAAGGGGCGTTTGTGGGCGTGCTGGGTTGCCGGTGGCGACAGCCCCGAAGCCTTCTTCGTGTTGGCGACCAGTGATGATGATGGCAGGTCGTGGTCACAGCCTCGTTTGGTCGTTGATTCGCACGACAAAGATCTGCCGCGACCTCGCAGTATCCTGGTCGGTAACCTGTGGACCGATCCACTCGGGCGTTTGTGGCTGTTCTTTGATCAGTCGATGGACATGTATGACGGTCGCGCCGGCGTCTGGGCCACTCATTGTGATAATCCGGATGCAACGGATCCCACTTGGTCGTCGCCTAAGCGTATTGCCGATGGTGTGATGCTGAACAAGCCAACGGTGTTGTCCAGCGGCGAATGGATGCTGCCCATTTCCTTAGACCAGCGACCTGGTTTTGGGCCGTTTCGCGGTTGCTTTGCCAAACTGGACCCGCTTCGAGGAGCGAGTGTCCACGTGTCGACCGATCAAGGGGCCACATGGCAGCGCCGCGGTGCCGCTCAGTTTCCGAACCCGGATTGGCACGAGCACATGATCGTCGAGCGTGCCGATGGTTCGCTTTGGATGCTCGCTCGAACTGCCAAAGGGATGATGCAGACGACGTCCAGCAACGGCGGCCGCACTTGGAAATCGGCGACGCAACCTGCGGGAATTCGTCAACCCAATGCTCGTTTCTTTCTTCGCCGCTTGGCATCGGGACGCATTCTGCTGGTGAAACATGGCGACCAAATCGATTCGCACCAAGGCCGAGTGCAATTGAGTGCTTGGCTTTCCCAAGACGAGGGCAAAACATGGTCAGGCGGCTTGGTGCTGGACGAGCGAAAGGGGATCAGCTATCCCGATGGCTTCCAGGCACCCGATGGCACGGTCTATATCTCCTACGACCGAAACCGGGCGACCGATGGTGAAATCCTGATGGCTCGCTTTAACGAAGAGGATGTGTTGGCGAAAAAGCTTGTTAGCG
>CAXBHV010001207.1:0-2870 GCA_963974855.1 uncultured Rhodopirellula sp.
ACGACAATCAAGCCACAGCGATACCCTTACAGCCCTGGGCTTCCAGCCTGTCATCGAATACTCGACACGCGGAAGCCTTTTCTGCTTCCCTCGTAGCGAAAGTCACGAAGACTTTCGTCCATTCTCGCTCCACCCGATACTCTTGGCGAGTCTCGCTACGAAAAGACCTTGTATTTGCGACAGGCTGGAAGCCAATCCCACATTGTAAAATCGACGTACCCCCCCTAACCTCGCGACCATCCCTGGTTGGCGTCCTCAGCGCCGAAGCGACTCTCTGCTAAGATACAATGGACATGCGAGTGCAGCATCTCGCCGACCTTTAACTCAGCCTTTCTGGGAAATGCAAAACGTGGATCCCCGTTCGTATAAAGAACCTTCCTGCAGCGTGCCGTTCCTTCAAAACGACAGCGGTGCGAATTGTAGTGCCAGCAGCCCGAGCCTTGAGCCACCGCTTTTTCCGGATCGAAACGCCCCGTCTCGTGATCACGTTGATTTGAAACGCATTGAACAAGCGGTTCGCGTCATCTTGGACGCAGTGGGGGAGGATCCCGACCGGGAAGGGTTGCTTGAAACCCCGGCTCGGGTCGCACGCATGTACGCAGAGATGTTTGCGGGATTGAAATCCGATCCTGGACGCCATCTCGCCAAAGTGTTCACCGAGAATTATGACGAAATCGTGCTCGTTCGTGACATCAGCTTCTGCAGTATGTGTGAACACCATCTGCTGCCGTTCACGGGGCGCGCCCACATTGCGTATCTGCCTAGCGGTAAAGTGGTGGGACTGAGCAAACTAGCCCGTGTTGTCGAAGAGGTGGCTCGCCGACCCCAAGTCCAAGAGCGGATGACACAAACGATCGCCGACCTCGTCGAAGAACGCTTGTCAGCGAACGGAGTTGCCGTCGTTTGTGAGGCCACTCATAGCTGCATGACGATGCGGGGGGTTCGCAAGCCGGGTAGCCTCTGTCTAACCAGTGCGATGCGAGGTGCGTTCCGTGATGACCCCAAATCGAGAGCCGAAGTGTTGGGGCTGATCAACCGGGAAGTTTAGAGAATGTGTCGACTTACTTCACTCTCTTCCTTCGCAGCGTGAAGCGATTTCGCCAGTTCCCTCATCCGTTAAGCCTTTGTCGATACTCACACACCTGGTTTGCATACTTGACGAACATGGGTCATCTCATCCGAAGTGCTCCACATGGATAGCGAACGTCAACGAATTCAGGACGACTTGCGCGGTGTCGTGCGAGGCGAGGTCTTATGCGATGACATTTCGTGTCAATTGTATGCGACCGATGCGAGCATCTATCAGATGATTCCGCTTGGAGTGGTCCGTCCTCGCACCGCCGCGGACGTGATTGCCACAGTGCAATACGCCACCGAACACGACTTGTCGATTCACCCACGCGGTAGTGGCAGTGGCGTCTCGGGCGAATCACTCGGTAACGGGTTATTGTTGGATTTTTCGTGCTTCATGCGGCGAGTGACGATTGATCGCGATGGATCGACGGTAACGGTTCAAAGTGGTGCCGTGTTGGCGGAGGTTAACGCTGCACTGGCCGCTTATGGACGAAGCTATGGTCCGGACCCGGCGACGCGTAGCATCACGACGATGGGCAGCGTGTTGTCAACCAATGCGTCGGGTAGCCATTACCTGAGAAGCGGATCGGCTCGAGATACGATCGAGTCGATGCGAGTCGTGACGGCAGAGGGAGACCTGCTGACGCTTTCGAAACATCACCCCGATGAACGCACGCCGCAAGGCCGATTGGCCCGTGGGATCGTGGAGATTGAAAATCAATTCCACTCGCTGATCTCAGCTCGCAAGGCGTCGCCGAATTCACGCGGTGGCTATCGTTTTGATGGAGTGATCGGCAGCGATGGTCGGGTCGATTTGGCCAAGTTCATGGTGGGCACGCAAGGAACGCTTGGCATTATTATCGACGCGGTTGTCCGAACGGAACCGATTCCAACTCATCGCGGTGTCGCACTGCTGTTTTTTCGCCGTTTGGACTCTGCCGCGCGTTGTGCTCGTCGTGCACTGATGCATGGCTTGGTTGCGTGCGACTTGATGGATCGCCGGCTGCTGCAAATTGCTCGCGAAACCGAATCTCGCTTCGTCGACTTGTTACCGCGTGAAGCCGAGGCAATGCTGTTATTGGAGATTCAAGGCGAATCGTTGGGCGACCTTTACGATCGTTTGGCGATCATTCGGCAAGAGTGTGCCAAGGGGCCCGATGCTGCGTTTTCGGCCGTCGATACCGTCCGCCCCTCCGAAAGAGACCTTTATTGGGCACTCTCGCGACGTGTGATTCCGCGGTTGTATCGCTTCAAAGGAAGCGATGCACCACAACCGTTTACCGAAGACATCGCGGTCCCGCCTGATCGATTGCCCGCCGCACTGATTGATATTCAAGACACGTTGCAGCGCAACCACGCGACGGCGACCGTGTTCGCACATGCTGGTCATGGGCATCTGCACATTCGTCCTTTTTTGAACCTTGCGAAGCAACAAGATCGCGAAAAACTTAACGACTTGTCCAACCAGATCGCGGAGGTGGTTTGGAAACACGGCGGAGAGGTAAGCGTCGAGCATGCTGCAGGCCTCAGTCGTTCGCACTTGTTGCCACGCCAATACGGCCAACTTTGGCAAGCGATGGGGCAAATCAAGCGTCTGTTCGATTCGGTTCATCGACTCAATCCAGGCAAGCTGTTTGGAGCCGTGCTGCAAAAACCCAACGAGAACCTTCGGCCGCTCGACAAGACGATCGAAGTTAGCCGGGGCAACCGTACGCTGATCGAAGCCGAGGAACCGGTCACGCAGGGCTCGGGCATTGCATCGAAGCCGCTGGCCCAATTAGAAGTCTTTCAGATTT
>CAXBHV010001208.1:0-2869 GCA_963974855.1 uncultured Rhodopirellula sp.
ATCGTGACGGCAGCAAGCAGTCGCAACCGTTGAACACCAAGAAGAGCGAAGACAAGGGAGCTGCCGAGTCGGCAACCACGATCACCAAAACGATCGAAAAAGTCGTCTTCAAACCGCGTCGCGAGCGTTTGCAAGACACCCGTCAAAGCTTGACCCACAAGTTCAGCATCGCCGGTCACGAAGGTTACTTGTGCGTCGGTTTGTATCCTGATGGACGTCCGGGTGAGATCTTCATCACGATGGCCAAAGAGGGATCGACGATCGGTGGCATCATGGACAGCTTCGGCACCGCGCTTTCGATCGCACTTCAATATGGGGTGCCACTCGAAGTCCTGGTGAACAAGTTCAGCCACACTCGGTTCGAGCCGATGGGGATGACAAGCAACAAGGACATCCGCATTGCCAAGAGCGTTGTCGATTACATCGCACGATGGTTGGGATTGACCTTCATGAGCGGCCACGGTGACTACTCGTCATCGGCCGTCGGTAGCGAAGCGGGTGACAAGACCAACAATGGCAACGGCCCCGTGGTCGCATCTCCGAACCGGGTGACGCAAGAATTGAAAGAAGACGCCGGAGCGGCAGTGGCGATTGTCGAGCGAGCCACGTTCTTGGCGAGCTTGCAAGATTCCGGAGCCAGTAGCGGAGCGGGCCAAGGTAACGGACACTCTCAAGTCGAAACCACGGCGGCATCACAGGAGCAGCAGTTTGCTCGCTTCCAAATCGACGCTCCCTCGTGTGACAACTGCGGCTCGATCACCGTTCGCAACGGTAACTGCTACCTCTGTCACAACTGTGGCAACAGCATGGGCTGCAGCTAGCTGCAAAACGCTCGCGGCGAGCAGCCACCGGTCGTGCTCTAGTGAGCCGTGGGCCGTAAGGCACCGGGTAACGCAAGCACAATAAGCAAGAATTTAAAAAAGCTGGCCACGGGTGAATTCCCGTGGCCAGCTTTTTTTTTGTATCGGCACACCACAAGGTTGCATCATCTAATCGCCTGCTTCACCCGGGAGAGATGCCTTGCGGTATGCCACCTCTCCCAAACAACGTTTGGGAGAGGTCGAACAGAGCCTCCGGCGATTGCTCGGGTGAGGGCCGTCCGAGCAAGCCGTTTCGAACGCCGCATCAAGTGTACGCGGCCGCCCTCACCCGGACGAAGCCGAAAGGGCTCGTCCGACCTCTCCCCAGCTGCGCTCGGGAGAGGTGACTGCGGTATGCCACCTCTCCCAAACAACGTTTGGGAGAGGTCGAACAGAGCCTCCGGCGATTGCTCGGGTGAGGGCCGTCCGAGCAAGCCGTTTCGAACGCCGCATCAAGTGTACGCGGCCGCCCTCACCCGGACGAAGCCGAAAGGGCTCGTCCGACCTCTCCCCAGCTGCGCTCGGGATAGGTGTCTTGTGCCGTGCTGCTCCCGCAACCTCTGCTCGGGCAAGGCAACGAGCGTTCGCTACCTCAAAACCGAATCCATAAACTCGATGAAGAAATCCCAGTCGACTTGTCCGAGCCCATGGTCGCCACTGCGGATGTGATAGCCGGTTTGGCCCACGATCCGCTGCCCGCCGAGCGGCGGCATCGTTTCCTCACGAATGGCTTCCTTACCCAATAACTCGAATACCGGCGCGGCCGCGACGAGCGAGCCGTATTCACCGCGTGGATCGGCCCACAAATCATTATCCGAACTGGTCACATAGACCGCTCGCGGCGCGACCAATGCGATCGATTCGTGTTGGTCGATCGGCAGCTCGTTCTCGCGATCGGCATAGCTGGCAAACTGAGGCGTGAACCAGTGAGGAAACGCGGTGGTGATTTGCTTGACCGTTTCCCCGTAGCCGCGACGTGACAGCGCGGCGCCACCACAGCCGGAATTGTTGCTGTACGCGATCGCAAATCGTTCGTCCACGGCCGCCGCCCAAATCGCCGCCTTGCCGCCGCGTGAGTGCCCGACGACGGCAACTCGGTTGGCATCGACCGTGGGCAGCGTCGACAAATAATCCAACACCCGACTTGCTCCCCATCCCCACGCCGACAGACTACGCCAAGCGTCATCGCTGGGCGGGTTGCCATCGGCAAAGAACGCTCGAATCCCGTCGGCGTATTCGCTCTTGTTATCAGGATCGACGTGCGAGGTATAGAAGGTCGCCGCTGCATAGCCTTGCTGCAACAACGTTTTCACAGGCCAATACGGATCCGGCTCACTTACCGCCTTTTCCAACGGAATGAAATAGCGATTGTTGATCGCGACCACCGCCGGCGTTTTTCCCGTAGCGTGATTCGGCGTAAACACAACAAAAGGGAACGTGTACGTTCGCTGGTCGATCGTGATGATCGCCTTCATGCTGCGTCCGTTGGCCAGTCCATCGAACGCGTTTTCGATTTCTGCCGTCGTTTCGAACGTGACTTGGTACGCAGTGTCTGGGCGGCGACCGTAGACCAAGTGGCGAAACTGTTCCAAAAGTTCGGGGCGACGCTTTGTCATCCACTGCTGTGCCGAGCTGACCTTGGTCCCATCGGTCATCGTCAGCGGATCGGGAAGCTCGTAATCGGGAACCTTCGACTCGTCGTAATTGAAGGAGCGTTTGGCACTCAGCTTCTTGACCAAGTCCGGGTTTGCCGACCAAGGAGCGGGCTCTTCGGCGATCGCAAAGCCGCTCGTGAACAAGACAGCAAACAAGCTGCTAAACACTGCGGTGGAGAATTGATTCGTCAAGTAAAGCATCGATTGGAACTCAGGAGAATGGGAGAATGGGAGAATGGGAGAATGGGAGTTGGGAGTTGGGAGTTGGGAGTTGGGAGTTGGGAGTTGGGAGTTGTCTTGCGGTATGTCACCTCTCCCAAACTTGTTTGGGAGAGGTCGAGCAGAGCCTTCAGC
>CAXBHV010001209.1:0-2868 GCA_963974855.1 uncultured Rhodopirellula sp.
CAAATGCGAATTGCAATGGTGAGCCGTGGGCCGTAAGGCACCGGGTACCGCGTGGAACCCGGCCGCTGACGCGTCACGGCTCACAAATATCAACCGCTTGCCGGTATTCCTAGAGGTACTCTTGCTTCTTGACCAAGCCGGGCATCGGGATGCTGTAGCGGCCATCGTCGTTCGCTTTTAGCGGCGAATCGGAAGCGAGCGTCAAGTCGGCAATGTTGGGTGCGAACTCGTGATCGTGACTCATGAATTGCTCAAGCGTGATCTCTTGACCGGTATGAGCCGCCATGCGTCCCATCGACGTCACCGCGCTCGCCATCACGCCTCGCTCGACTTCGTTATACGGGGTGTCGTTGCGAATCGCCGCGATCAGATCGTCCCATTCCAATTGGTAGGGGTTCTCTTCGCGTTCGGGCCAATCCCACAGCAACTTGCTCTTGTCGATGTTGTGCCCTTCGTAGATCCGACTCTTCGCGGGCGTGTGTGACGCCGACGAGATCACTGCCAATCCCTTGCTGCCGTGCGCGTAACTGGCGAATTCCTGTTTGCAGCCTGCGATCGTGCGTCCGTCCACTAACAACTTGGCTCCATCGGCAAACGTGTATTCCATCCCGTACGAATCAAAGTTTTGGTCGATCATGTCGCCGCGATAATGACGACCACCCACCGAGTGGACACGAACGGGCCAATCGTTTTTCATCCAACAAGCTTCATCAATGTTGTGGATCAAGAAATCGCTGACCGCACCACCGCTGAGCCATAGGAATCCGTGGAAATTCTTGATCTGATATTGCAGTTCACTCAGATCGGTTGTATTCGGTGGCACCGCTGCGGATGCCGTTGGACCCGCCATCCGGTAGGCACGCAACAGTGATACGTCGCCGATTTCACCGTTCTGAATACGATCAAACAACTCCTGGCGAACTTTGCAGTGACGGCACATCAATCCGACGCCGACTTTCAAGTTTTTGTCCAACGCCTTCTTGTTGATCTCCAACATCCGAGCCGATGTGGGCGCGTCGATCGTGACCGGTTTCTCCATGAACACGTTCAGCCCCTTTTCGATCGCGTAGGTGTAATGCACCCAGCGGAATCCGGGAGGAGTCGCGAAAATCACGACGTCGCCGGGACGCAGACAATCGATCGCCTTTTTGTAGCCATCAAAACCAATGAATTGACGTTCTTCGGGGACATCGACTTTGCTTCCAACATTCTTGTGCTTGGATAACGATGTGTGCGTGCTCTTTAGGTTCTTTTCGAAAACATCTGCCAGTGCAACCAATTGAATCGGTCCGTTTTCAACCGACAAAGCGTTCAGTGCCGCACCGGTACCGCGGCCTCCACAACCGACCAGAGCGACGCGGATTGTATTGTCCTCGGCTGCATGCACGTGCTGAGCCGATGCGGCAACCAAGGTCGTGGCGGCAGCGACTTGGCTACTGCTTTTAATGAATTCGCGACGGGATGAGCCTGCAGACTTGTTCTCTAATTTCATATCAGCGTTCCAGAGGTAGGGGAGGGAGATAAAGCGAGGGTAAGAGTTGATTAATCTTCGGGATCTAATTGCACAGGAGCGGTTTTGTCCCATTTGTTGGCTTTTTCGTCTGCCGTGGGCTCGGTGAGCGGTCGGACCACGCGAAAACCCACGCCCTGTGCGTCGGTCAGATACCAGATGCTTTGTGGCAGCTGCGGATCCTGCTCTTTCCATTCTTCGCTCGATCCTTCGCGAACACCGCTGCGAAGCATGTCGGGATCATCGTCCCAACCACCACCGCGCACAACGCGTGGATACAGCGTGCTGGGGATCGCCAACGGGTTTTTGATTTTGGGGTTTTGTGAATAGAAGTCGGCGACGTATTGATCAAGCACCCATTCGGCAACGTTGCCGTGCACGTCATACAAGCCCCATGGGTTGGGTTCCTTTTGGCCCACTTCGTGATAGGCATCTTCGCTGTTGTCAAAATACCAAGCGTAGTCATCAAGTTGTTCGGGATCGTCGCCGAACGAGTAGGCAGTTTTGGTTCCCGCACGAGCGGCGTACTCCCATTCCGCCTCGGTGGGCAAGCGATAGTAGCGGCCTGTTTTTGCCGATAGCCATTTGCAATACGTACGTGCCGCGTGTTGCGTCATGCTGATCGCGGGATAGCGTTCCTTGCCCATCCCAAAACTCATGTCCGTGTAAGGTTCGGTCGGCTTGGATATTCCATCGACGATTTCGTCTCGCGGCGTTGCCGGGATCGACAACATCTGACGACGCCGTTGATCCATCTGCTCGCTCCAGACATCGTATTGGTCCCACGTGACTTCGTACTTGCCCATCCAAAAGGGATCGACCGTGACTTCATGCTGAGGCCCTTCGTCCTCGTTGCGATCCGCTTCGCTCTCGGGCGTCCCCATCGTGAACGTGCCCCCTTTGATCGGAACCATTTCGATCGTCAATTCGGTATGTTCGATCGGCTCGGCATACGGTTTCATCTCCGCTTCGGTTGTCGCAACGGCGTCTGGAACATCCAGTACTGCGTTGTCTGCAATGGCGGGAAGATTGGAATACGCGAGTACAAAAGCGGCGGCAGTCGCGAGCAGCGAACGGGTTTGGGTTGTCGAAAGCATCATCCGGGTTGGGTTAAGGTGGCTGTGGCGGGCAGAAGCGTCCCGCCATTATAGCCACCACCGGGGATAGCGTGTGGCAAATGTCTGCTACTTTTGCCGGCGGGGAGACACTCCCCCGACTTCAGAAACTGCTGATTCAGTTAGCCGTTTTGGCACTAGCCTAGACTGCTAAAACTTTGGTGTTGTCGTGATTTTTGGTTGCGATGGTTTTCTGCCACCTCTCCACCAACTTCGTTGGGGGAGAGGTCCAGCGGAGCCTTC
>CAXBHV010001210.1:0-2868 GCA_963974855.1 uncultured Rhodopirellula sp.
TGCCAAGCCTGCTGCTCCTAAGACACCTGTGGTTGCCAAGGCAACCACATCCACGACGGCCCCTGTTGCGGCGGTACGTGATTCGGTGGTTCCCGAGAAACGCAAACCCATTGCGATTCAAATCGGTCGACCTAACAAACCGAAGCCTGCCAGCGTAGGTGGCTCCAAGCCAGCCGCTCCGGCACCGATCCGATCACCACGGTTCGACGATTCGCCTTCGAGCAAGAAAGCGGCCGCTGAAATCGCAGCGAAACCACCTGCGGATCCTTCGCCTGTCCAGCCCCCCGCACCGAAGACTCCGGCAATGCCCGCAGCAGATTCGGGTCGCCCATCCAAGGGCGGTGGCAAGCCGAAACCAAATGACTCGTCGCATCGCAAAAGCGGTGTTAGCGGACTTGCCGCTCGCGTGGCCGACAAAATCGGATTCAACACCCGCACGATTCCGACCGGGAATGTCGATCGCAGTGCACCTGTGGCCGCAATACGCCCCGATTCGGCAACGCCTAGCGGAGGCGGAATTCGTTCTTTGGATCGCCCTGCAGCCGGCGGCGGAGAGAAACGAGGCTCAAAGCCAAAGCGTCGCGAGCCACGTATCAACGTCAAAATGGCCGCGCTCGGCGATGCACCCGAAGCCGCGATTCCAAAATCGGCACCGGGTGAGCCCAAAGCTCAGAAACCCGATATCAAACTAAGCAAAGACGTAATCGCCGGACACAAGCAAGGCATGAAAGCACCGCTTGAGCAGATCGCTCAAGATGATGCCGACAGCAAGCGTGGCGGTACTCGCAAAATTGGCAGTGGCGGACTCAGCGGCTTTACTGGCGAAAAAGGCCACAAAGGTGGCAAGGGCCCCGAAGAAGAGGACAAGCCACGCAAAAAGGGACTCTCTGGCATGGCCAGCGCTCGAGCGGAACGCGCTCGTGGCGGTGGTGGCGGAGGCGGACGACGCCAACGAAACGATTCGTTTGATCGAGGTGGCGGACGTGAGTCACCGTATCGTCGTCGCACCCTGAAACGCAAAGGCACCAATACGGCTGCCCCGCGTAAAGAAAAGATTCAACTCGAGCTGCCCTGCACCGTGCGAAGCTTCTCCGAAGCCGCCGGGGTTCCGGTCGCCCAAGTGTTGCGAACGTTGATGGGCATGCAGATCATGGTCAACATCAACGCACAAATTGATTTTGAGACCGCGGAACTCGTTGCCGCAGAGATGGATCTCGATATCGAACTGAAGGCTTCCGAGACGCTCGAAGAAGAGCTAATCACCGAGCTAGAAGAAAAAGAAGACTCCGAAGAATCGCTCGTGGCTCGTGCTCCGATCGTGACCTTCTTGGGCCACGTCGACCACGGCAAGACGAGCTTGCTCGATCACCTAATCGGGATCGACGTCGTCAGCGGCGAAGCGGGCGGGATCACGCAACACATCCGTGCGTATGAAGTTGAGAAGGACGGCCGTAAGGTCACTTTTGTCGACACGCCTGGTCACGCAGCGTTTACCGAAATGCGTGCTCGTGGTGCCAACGTGACCGACATCGCGGTGCTTGTTATCGCGGCAGATGACGGCATCATGCCGCAAACCGCCGAAGCAATCAGCCACGCGAAAGCAGCCGGTGTACCGATCGTAGTTGCACTGAATAAGATCGACCTCGAAGGGGTCGACGCCAACCGCGTGCTGACGCAATTGACCGAACATCAATTGACGCCGAGCGAATGGGGCGGTGACGTTGAAGTAATCCGAACCAGTGCCACGAAGGGCATCGGGATGGACGAGCTTCTCGAAACACTGCTGACGATCGCGGAAATGAACGAGTACAAGGCGAACCCAAACCGCAAGGCACTGGGAGTCTGTATCGAATCAGAACAGCAAGGCGACCGCGGTGTGGTTGCAAAGCTGGTCGTTCAAAACGGAACGCTCCGAGTCGGCGATGTGCTGGTTTGTGGTCCGTCACACGGACGAGTGCGTTCGATCAAGAACACTCTGACTGGCAAGAACATCAAGGAAGCGGGCCCAAGTACCCCGGTCAACATCACGGGTTTGGACCAAGCCCCGGGTGCAGGCGATCGATTCCACGTGCTCAAAGACATTGGGCAGGCGAGAGAGATCGCAGAAAACCGTGAATCCAACTCGAGTCGTGAAAACTTGTCGGGCATCACCACCAAGGTCTCCTTCGATACCTTCCAAGAGATGCTCGCGGGCGGAAAGATTGGCATCGAGGATCGAGTCAAGTTGAACTTGATCATCCGCGCCGATGTGAAAGGCTCGCTCGAAGCGATTGAGAAAGAGCTCAGCAAGTTCGATCACCCCGAAGTCGAACTGCGAGTGTTGCAGAAGAGCGTCGGCGGTGTGTCGTTGGCCGATATCACACTGGCCTCGGCATCCGATGCCGTCGTGTTAGCGTTCAATGTGATTCCAGATGACCAGGCTCGCTCGATGGCGGATGAACGTGGTATTGAAATACGACGTTACCAAGTCATCTACAAGTTGGCGGACGACATCAAGGCGATGATCGAAGGTCGCTTGAAACCGGAAGAACGTGTGGTCGAATTGGGACGTGCGCTTGTGAAGCAAGTCTTCCAAATCAGCCGAATTGGAACGATCGCGGGTTGTTACGTCGCCCAAGGGGTCATCCAACGTGGCTGCCGCATTCGTGTGAACCGAGACGGCCGAACGATCGGCGATTACCCGCTCGATACGGTGAAGCGAATCAAGGAAGATGTCAAAGAGGTGCCGCGTGGAATGGAATGTGGTATTCGCTTGAGCGGATTCAACGACATCAAGCAAGACGATGTCTTGGAAGCCTACCGCATCGAAGAGGTAGCTCGAACACTGGATTAAGCCACTCGCTGGCTCGGTGACGTCCGCCTACCGCG
>CAXBHV010001211.1:0-2867 GCA_963974855.1 uncultured Rhodopirellula sp.
AGCAATTGATCATGCCCAGCCCCTTTAAGTTCTCGCAAAAAGGAGAGAGCGGACTGTGGATGAGTGAATTGCTGCCGCACTTGTCCACCCAAGTCGACGAGTTGTGCTTTATCGATTCGATGAATACCGACGCGATCAACCATGACCCCGGCAAGACATCGTTCTGCACGGGTTCAGAAATCCCGGGCAAACCCAGCATGGGAGCATGGCTCAGCTACGGACTAGGGTCACTCAACAAAGACCTGCCCGACTACGTCGTGATGCCGTCGGCATATTGGAGTGGTAAGGTCAATGTGCAAGCTCTGTATGCACGACTTTGGGGCAGCGGCTTCTTGCCATCGAAACATCAAGGGACTAGTTTTCAAACGACCGGTGATCCAGTTTTGTTTCTTTCCAATCCAACCGGTGTCGACGCGGGAATCCGGCGGCGAATGCTTGATTCATTGGGGCAACTTAATCAAAAGCACTTTGCTGAGATCGGTGATCCCGAAATTGAAACCACCATCGCTCAGCAAGAAATGGCGTTCCGAATGCAAACGTCAGTACCCGAACTGACCGACATCCCCAATGAGACTCAGGAAACGTTGGCGATGTATGGGCCGGAGGTTAGCAATCCCGGTTCCTACGCACGGAATTGCTTGTTAGCGCGGCGGATGGCTGAGCGTGGTGTTCGTTTCATCCAGCTGTTCCACCGAGGTTGGGATCACCACAAGCAATTGCCAGCTAACCTACGCGGACAATGCAATGACGTGGATCAGCCAACAACGGCGTTGCTTCGCGACTTAAAACAACGCGGCTTGCTCGACGATACCCTAGTCGTGTTTGCGGGTGAGTTCGGAAGAACGGTTTACTGCCAAGGCGAGCTGGATCCGGAAACCTATGGCCGAGATCACCACCCACGCTGTTTCACGGCTTTGCTGGCTGGCGGTGGCGTCAAAGGCGGTATGCGTCACGGCGTCACCGATGACTTCAGCTACAACGTCGTTTCCGATGGCGTCCACGTTCGCGACCTACATGCAACCATGTTGCATCTGCTGGGTGTGGATCACAAACGTCTGACATTCCCATTCCAAGGACTCGATCAAAAATTAACGGGTGTTGAGCCGAGCCGCGTGGTCAAGGAAATCATTGCGTAGAACGTTACTCGATAAAAACGTCAATCGATTGAACGTTACTTGAGTGAAGATTACTGGGCGGCCGCCTTGAGCTCAGCAAATCGTGCTCGCATCTCGCTCAGCTGGGGCGCATGTTCTGGGTTGGCGGCGAGATCGTTCTCTTCGATCGGATCGTTTTTCAGATTGAATAGTTGCTCACGGTCGAATTCGGGCCAACAGAAATACTTCCAATCCTTGCGTACCAATGCTTCCGAGGCAGGTATGAAATCGGTGCTCTTTAGCATCGGATGCTCGTAGAAAAATTCGTCACGCCACTCGGGTTTATTTTCCTCCAGATACAACGAACTCATGTCTCGGCCCTGCATCGTTTTCGGTGCGTCAATCCCGGCAGCGGCAAGGATTGTCGGAGCAAGATCCACATTCAGCGTGAAATTATCGTTGGTCTGACCGCTGAGGCTTGCCGGCATTCGTGGATCGTCAATGATCAATGGAACGCGAATACTTTCCTGGTGCGGGTACCATTTGTCAGCCAACCCGTGTTCCGCGTGGTAGTAGCCGTTGTCGGTAGTAAAGATGACCAATGTGTTGTCGTCTAATCCCTGTTTCTTCAGCTCAGCTAAAATTCGCCCGCAAGTCGAATCGACCTCGGTTGCCAAACGGTAGTAGTTCTTCATCATCGTCTGGTATTTCTCAGGCGTATCGAAACGCCAATGCCAACGATTGCGTCCCTCATTCTTTTCATTGCCCACGAAGTCCGGTAACCGTTCAAACGATTCTTGGGTCGCATTGACTGGCACCGGAATCGTGATGTCTTCATACAACTGCATGCTTTCGGGTTGTGGCAGGAACTGCTGAGGATGAGAATCCTCGGCATGTGTGGCGAAAAACGCAACGGTCAGACAGAATGGTTTGTCGGTAGGTCGACTTTTCAGGAAATCCATCGCGTCGTTTTCGTTCTTTTGCGTCACATGGATCTTTGAACCGTCAGGTTTGGTGATCCAGTGGGTCCCATAGTAGGAACGACTGAAGTCAAAGCGTTCGCCCGGAAGTTTCCCGTTGTGCCATTTGCCAACGTGCCCAACATAGTAGCCGTTGTCACGCAGCAAGCCCGGATACGTTTCGGCCCAATTGGTCTTCCATGGTTTAAACGACTGGTTTCCGTGTCGCGACATCCACTGTCCCGTGAACAGCGACGCACGGCTGATTCCACAAATTGAGGTGGTGACACAGTTCTGAGTGAACCGCATTCCCTGGCTCGCGAGCTGATCAAGATTCGGCGTTTTGACGACGGGATTGCCAGCGACTCCCAATGAGTCATCCCGCCAATCATCGGCGTACAGCACCAGGATATTCATCGGAGAGGCATCGGAGCGTCCATCATTCGCCTGATCATTCGCCCCATCAACCCAGTTGATGTCGATCATTTGGAATGCGGCGAGGAACAGACACGCGATCAGGGCAAAGGTTTTCTTGGTCATTTGAAATACATGGGATTGAAGGAAAGCTCGAAATTAAATTTGATGCAGCCGCCAGTGGACTAGGGTTTTGAGGGCGACGGAAGATGTACTTGCACTGCAGTCCCATCCGCGGTGAGCGTTGTGTTGACCTTCTTGGTCACTCCATCTTTCTCGACCGTGATCTCATAGTCTCCCAAAAAACCACGTAGCTGGCTCTTGCCTTCGTTGTCGGTTTGGCTCACTTCGTCAGTCCACCACTGATTCGCAACCAGATCGACAAACACCTCGCCCGCCG
>CAXBHV010001212.1:0-2866 GCA_963974855.1 uncultured Rhodopirellula sp.
CGAAGCCGGCCCTGCCGGCCTGAAAGAAGGCCAATGGTGGTGGGACTGATCCGGGTATTTTGCCTTTCCTCGTAGCGGAAGTCGTCAAGACTTTCGTGAATGTGGGATAGGTTTTCAACCTGTCATCGCGTTGGTATTGAATCAGGATCTTTAGCAAGATACGCGACATCCACCGCTGCAATAACGCACCGCCTACCGCGCCAAAAACGCATTGCGGGCGTATGATAAGTTCCGTGCTATCGCTCCCCAACGCACCGGTACGGAACGCTCATGAATCGGCCCAGTGAATTTCGCATGCCCAATGACGAGTGTCGGCTCGTCGTGGTCCAAGACCAATTGCAGCCGTGTCCTTATCGCGACGAAGCCATCGCCAGGATGCCGTTGAGGCTGCCAATCGGCAACGTCACCCCCGAAATTACCGATCAAATGCTGGTGATGGGGTTTCGCCGAAGCGGCGACTTTGTCTACCGAACTCAATGCCCTGCATGCCAAGAGTGTCGACCGACACGGATCGACGTCACCACGTTTCGGATGACGAAGTCGTTCAAGCGAGTGCTACGGCGGGGCGATCAAGATTTGACTTGTCAATGGAATCCACCAAGTGTCGATCCGCTTCGTGTTGAAATCTTTAATCAACATCGGCAAGTCCGAAACTTGGGGCTCAGCGACGAGCCTGTTGATGAAGACGCCTATCGTTCGTTTCTAGCCGACTCGTGTTGTCAGACTCAGGAGTTGTCGATCTGGAAAGACGGAGAGCTGATTGCGGTATCGATTGTGGACCTGGGCCACGAAAGTACGTCGGCCGTCTACACCCACTTTCGTCCGGAGTACAGTCGATACAGTCTCGGAACGTACGCGGTGCTAAAGCAGATCGAATGGGCGCGAGAAACCGCACGCCGTTATGTTTACTTGGGCATGTACGTCGCCGAGAACAAGCACTTGAATTACAAGTCCAGATTCAAACCACAGCAGCGACTGATCGAGGGCGAGTGGATCGATTTCGATGAGAGTTAACATTCACCCTCCCTTCAGTGAGGGTCGGCTGCGATGCGGCCGGGGAGGGCTGGTGACCCTGAATGTGCACGGTCCTTTCTAACACCGCGAGGCCCTACCCAAAGCTTGCTCCGCTCGCTCTGACCTCCCCAAAAAGAGTTTCGAGGAGAAGACGTTTGGTCTGCCGGAACTACCTCAATCGTGGCAATTCGCGTCAAGCAAAACGCCACACCCGCTCTACGTCCATTTCCGGCAAACCTAGTCACTCCCGCCGATTGCCTCTGAAATCGCCGCTCCTCGCGACTCACCCCCGCATACAAAACGGCTCGGGCCCTTCATTTGCTGTAGAATCAAACGAACCGGTCTCGCTTCTCTTCTCATCCGACTCAGGCCCCATCCTGTCATGGCAAAACGCTTTCATCGTCTTTGGCTGCTGCTCGGTTTGCTTTTTGTCGCGTCATTGTCGACTACCGGCGTCTCAGCGCAACAGCCGCTTGGTCATTTGCAATCAGGTGAATTTGCTGCGGCTCGCCAGCACGCGGCGGCCGCGTCACTCCCTCAGCGTGATCAATTCCTGGCACAAATCTCGACCGCTCAATCCGCAGTTGGCGATTCCGCGGCAGCCAATTCAACGCTTCGCGGAATCGAGTCCGCCGACGCGAGGAACCAGGTCATCGCAAACAACAACGGCGCAGCTGGCGGCAGTTCGTTTGCCGATTTTGGTTCGCTGATGGCGTTGATTGAAACCACCGTCATTCCCGATACCTGGGAATCGCTCGGCGGTCCCAGCACGATGGCACCCTACCCACAAGGTGTTTTTGTCGACCCGCAAGGAACGCTGCGTGAGTGCGAGACGATCACACATGCCGATGCGATGGATAATCTTGCTGCCCAGCTCGGCGATGCCGAAGCCGCCAGCGACCACGCCGCATTGTTTTCACCGTTAGCGTGGCGAGCGTCCTCGCCTCTTCGCAGCATCTCACTTCGTCGTCTGCGAGATGCGCTTTCGCACTACCAAGTCTCCGGCCAGAACGTACCCGACTCCATCCAATATCTCGCTGGTTTATCCGAAGTTCGGTTTGTTCAATTTACCGACGACGACATCATCCTCTCAGGCGAGGTCGGTGGCATCGAAACGTATCAAGGCTGGTATCGTGATCACGTCACCGCTCGCAATACCTTGCGACTCGATTTTCTGTTGACCTGTCTGGCGGCGGCCCAAAACCGCCAAGCGTTTGGTTGCACGATTGATCCGACACGTGAAGGTTTACAAAACGCAGCCCAAGCTGCGGTGGGAATTCAAAATAAATCGATTCCGATTGGCACCGCCGCCGAAGCGGTTCGTGTCGCCTTGGGGATGCAACGCGTCGAAGTGTTTGGTACGCCGCCTGACACGGTCATGGGGTATGTCATGGTCGAGGCTGATCGGCACATGAAACAACTCGCCTTGGGAAAACAGCCATTGCCCGAAGGAACCGACAACTATCTCGATGCCGTCGACGCCTTGATCGCTCAGGGGCCACCGCAAGATTTGCTGTTGCGGTTATGGTTCACTGCGTTGCCACGGAGCGTTCGCTCGGACAACGATCGCCGTGTCTTTGAACTCGCGGGCACCCCGATTCGACTAAGTGGACAAAACGAGCGAGCGATCGCTAGTGGCCAGCGCGGCCATCTGACAAACGATCCACGCACGGAAATGTTTGTTGCTGAGTTCAATCAAGATTGGAATCGGATTCGCCAACAGTACCCGATTTACGGGGCGCTCGAGTCGATTTACCAGGCCGCTTCGATTGCTGAGTTAGCCGAGCGTTACACCGAATCGAGTGTCCATGATGCATTGATTCAAAGCTTGACGCAGTTCAACAGCGATCGT
>CAXBHV010001213.1:0-2866 GCA_963974855.1 uncultured Rhodopirellula sp.
CTTCGTCGAGATGGGGGATCAGTGCATCGCAATCTTCATCCCGCTATCGTGGCGACATTAGCAATCCGTATGGCTACCCGTTTTACGGCTACGGATACATATACGATCCCTATCAAACGGGCAGCTTTCGCGCTCCGGATCTGTTGGACGATCCCTATTTCAACGCCCAGCACAAATTCGACAGCCGTTTTCCAGGCCGGTATTCTCGCCGCCCCCCGCTAGAGTTTCGTCATCCGATCCAGGATCCTCGATAACGATCGCAGGGGAAAAACGGGTTAAAACAGGCCGCTTTCGCCGGACGGCCGCCAGCGAACCGCTTTTAGTCCCTGTCGTTTTTTGATGCGATGCACTACGATTGTCAGTTGCGCCCCACGCCGCCACCGACAATCCCGAGTGAAACCCAAAGCATGAAACGCATCCGGAACTTTTGTATTATCGCCCATATTGACCACGGTAAATCGACGCTGGCCGATCGATTGATCCAGGCCTGTGGTGGGGTAACACAGCGTGAGTTCCATGACCAAATGCTCGACTCGATGGATATCGAGCGTGAACGTGGGATCACGATCAAAAGCAATACCGTCACGCTGAACTACACGGCAAAGGACGGCCACGACTATCAATTGAATTTGATTGATACGCCGGGCCATGTCGATTTTTCGCACGAAGTCCGCCGATCGCTGATGGCATGCGAGGGGGCATTGATGGTCGTCGACGCGTCGCAAGGCGTCGAAGCTCAAACAGTGGCCAATCTGTATCTTGCTTTGGAATACAACTTGGAACTGTTGCCGGTGATCAACAAGATCGACTTGCCGGCTGCGGATGTGGAACGCGTTCGTGAAGAGATTGATGCCGACTTGGGGCTCGATCCGTTTGCCGCGATTCCCGTTTCGGCAAAAACGGGGGCCGGGATCGAGGATGTCTTGCAGGGCATTGTCGAACATCTGCCGCCGCCCAAGGGCGATCCCGAAGCGCCGCTGAAAGCGTTGGTCTTTGACGCTCATTTTGACAAGTACCGCGGCGTGATTCTACAGTGCCGCGTGATGGAAGGGACGCTGAAACCTCGCGACACCATTCACTTCATGCATGCCGGTCGCGACTATAAAGTCGACGAACTTGGCTACAACCAATTCAAACTAGTTCCCAAAGATCAACTCACTGCTGGCGAGGTCGGTTACATCGTCGCGGGCGTCAAGAGTGTCCAAGACATTGAAATCGGCGACACGATCACGCAGTTGGATCGTCCGGCGACAGAGCCGATTCCCGGTTACCAGCCAGCCAAACAAGTTGTTTTCTCGTCGGTCTATCCGATGAGCACGGATGAATATCCAGATCTAACCAAAGCATTGGAGAAGTTATCGATCAACGATGCTGCGTTGACGTTTGAAAAAGACAGCTCGGCCGCTCTGGGGTTCGGATTTCGTTGTGGATTTCTCGGTCTATTGCATCTCGATGTAATCCAAGAGCGATTGCAGCGGGAATTTGATCTCGGGCTTGTCATTTCCGCACCGTCAGTCAAATACCGCCTGCAACTGAATGACGGCAGCACGTTGGAAGTCGACAACCCAAGCTATTGGCCCGACCCGACCAACATCCAATCGTCGACCGAGCCGTACATCAAAGCTTCGATCCTGATCCCCGAAGAGTACGTCGGCCCTGTGATGGAGCTGTGCCGTGAACATCGTTCCGAAAGTCAAACGATGAATTACTTGTCCGCAGGCCGGTTAGAAGTGGTTAGCGAAATGCCGCTGGGCGAAGTGTTGTTCGATTTCTACGGCAAACTAAAGATGATCACGCGAGGTTACGGATCTTTCGATTATGAACCGATCGAATACCGCCCGACCGATGTGGTGAAGGTCGATATTTTGGTCAACAAGGAACCGATCGATGCACTTTCCTACCTCGTGCATCGCGACAAGGCACGCACGCGAGCCCTGCATTACTGCGAACAATTAGCCGAAGCGATCCCACGGCATCAGTTCAAAATCCCGATCCAAGGTGCGATCGGCGGCACGATCATCGCGCGAGCCACGATTCAGCCCTACCGCAAAGACGTGACCGCAAAACTGTATGGCGGTGACGTTTCACGAAAGAAGAAACTGCTCGAGAAGCAGAAGAAGGGCAAGGCCAAGATGAAGCAATTCGGCAGCGTGAACATTCCTCAAAAAGCCTTCGTCTCGGTGCTCCGCGCCGACAAAGATTAGCCGATTGGGCGTCTAACCGACTCGGTCATGATGGCGAAGCCCCTTGCGCTCTGGCATAATACTCGGCAACCCAAGCCGTTCGTAGCGTCAGCATGCCTTGTAGGGAGTCGCAGAGAATGTCCATTCGCCAGCTTATTTTTTCCGATGGAAAGTCAGATAAGTTCTGGAATATTGAATTGGAGGGCCAGTCACATACGGTGACATACGGTCGCGTCGGAACCAGTGGTCAGTCTCAAACCAAAGAATTTGACGATCCCGCAGCGGCCAAAAAGTCGTTCGATAAACTGGTTCAACAGAAAGTCAAAAAAGGGTATGCGGACTCCGCTGTGACCGCGGCCTCTGTAAACAAGTCACCAAACAAGTCAACGGGTAAATCGACGGCAACGAAAGCGGCCTCGAAATCCGCTGGCGGCAAAGCAACGTCCAAGGCGAAAACGGCTGCCAAAACCGCCGCCACCGCTCCGGCCGCCAACGTGGTCACCGAGGTCACCCACGCGATTGACCTCGATCCGACCGATTGGTTTCTGGCCAGTTTCCGTAAACGCAAACCACTCGAGCGAGGCGAACCGAAACCCGCCGACATTGATACTGCGATCAAGCGATTTACGAGCTTAAAAACCAGCCAGTACGGATGGACGATCCCGTATGAAAAGCTAAACCTG
>CAXBHV010001214.1:0-2865 GCA_963974855.1 uncultured Rhodopirellula sp.
GAATTTCGCGAGCCCTCGACTACCAGTCGGGGGTGTTGCGTTTAACGACTTAGCCGATTGACTTGGCAGTTCGCGCCTCGATGAAACGTGTCAGCGCTTGGCGACTCGTCAGCAATTGGCATCCCATGCGAACAGCTTCCAACCGGACGCCGCCCACGCCCTTGTGAATCCATCGTGTCATCGTGGCTTTGTCCGGTCGACGTTTCGTGGATTGGAACAGTGCAGTGCGAGCCTCTGCCAGCGTCAAAACGTCCTCGGTCAAAATGCGGGACGCGACAGATTTTGCGATAGTCTCGTTTGAAACAGACATAAAAAAACTCCTAAACGGTGCTGTGAAATGCAACGTTTAGGAGTATGCGGTGGCAGTGACGATTTCCAATGTGGGACTAATGCGGGACTAATGCGACATTAGCTGAACGTATCGTTCGCCCTTCGGTAAGACTGTGATTCCCTTGCCTTGCGCCGTCCCAATCAGCCCATACTTTTTAAGGCGTTCTCGCAATTCTCGAGGGCAATTCGTTTCATGGGTGGCTTTGTAGAAAATCTGGTTTGAGTCAACAAAAACACTATTGATTGCACCCTCACTGATCGCGGCTGTTAGGAAGTGTCGATCATCCAGCGAAAGCTTCATCTCGAAAAGCTCTTTCTCGGAATCGTCTGGATTGCTGGCGAGTGCTCTCGCCAGTTCTTGCTTCCTTGCAACGCCGATCCAGTTTAGCCTTTCTTCACTTGGGAACCGTCTTTTGAACGATTCGACAGCAGTGGTGATGTGCGTGAGGATGTCATCTTCGCAGCATAGTTTTGGGTAGAAGTACTCTACGTTTGGCTTATGGAGCTCGGGGTAAGCTGCCCGCATGAGGTCAAACGTCACCCCTTCGGTCTGGAGACCAATGTCTAAAATCAGTTCATGCACCGATGCTGCCACATCACCGTCATCGGATAACACTGGTCCATGTGGCTCCCGTGCAACGATGAATGCCTCTTCGCATTCCCTTAGGGCATCCGCCAAGCATTTGGTTCTTGCCTCTATTTGGTACAGCACCGCAGGGAGTGCACTCTTGCAGTTTCTTCCAGTCAGGCACCACGCTTCGTAGACTGCGCTGAGCACATCTTCTGCATGATTGGATGCCGCACGCAGCGTGCGATTATCGTTCATTTTGAGAATCCCATTGTGTTAGAAGTCGCTGCCGTCCATCGCTGCCGGAATGGGAACCGAAAACGATGGACGGCGACGCGGGTAATTAATCCGCTGGCGACAATGACGTAATTATAGCTTCGGTGCGGCCTTTGCAGCACGTGTAGCCGCTTCGATTGACTCTCTGGCGTAGTGAGCGGTCATCGCCGCTTTGGAGTGCCCTAGCAGCGCTTGCGTCTCCTCGATGCCAAGTGCGGCCCTGACGACGGTGGCGGTCAAGTGCCGACATTGATATGGATGCCAGTGAGGCACCTTTGCTTTCTTTGCCGCACGGGTGATCGCTTGCCGATACGATTGCGCATCGTATTGGTTGCGGGGAACTCGCTTCGGATCCGCTTTCACGTTGGTTCCCCGGCTGTTCCCACAACTCAGTGGAGTGGTTCGTTTTGCAGTTCCGACCGCGCGACGCCAAGCCATCGCCTCAGCAGGTGAAAAGCAGTACGCATCTGGATCACGTTGCAGGTAGTCCGTGATCGCGTCGCGGGCATCGCCGAGTAGCGGAATCGCTTTTGTCTTGCCCCGCCACTGCGTCTTGTGATCGCTAGGGCGATAAATCCACACTTCGCCGCTTCGGTCGATGTCACGCGGACGCATCATGCAGATTTCCTTCGGTCGCGCCCCCGTAGCGATCTGAATCCTCAACATCGACTTGACTATTGGCGAGAGGTGTTCTGCCGTTGCTCGAACGTGCCCAATGTCGGCGGGAGTCACTTCGGGCGTTTCGTGGGCCTTCGTTTGGCCTTTGCGTAGTGTTTCAAGCGTTTCGAGTCGCTGAACCACTGCAACGTCGATCAGTTCGCCAGCCACGGAATAACGGAACACTGCGACCACGCAATTCGTCAATCGGTTGACGTATTTCCTGGCGAGTTTCTGGTCAACTAGCTTTTGCCGAAACGATTTCAGCTTCACGGGGCCGAACGACTCCGCCAACTCATCGCCTGCGAACTCGTCGATTTGGTCGCAAAGCCTATCGAAACGAAACTTTTCGACGGGCGTACTCGCGTACTTTTCCGCAGTGTGATCCCGATACAGTGCGGTGACGTGCCGAACTAATACCGGCTTGTCTGCTTGGTGGCTCGGGGCCGCCTGCCCCATCAACGCAGCTACCCGGTCATCGAGTGACGCAAGCTCAAAGTCAGAGGGAAGCGACATTCCGCCCGATTGATAAATGCCGATCAGTACCGCATAGCGGGCAATCGACTCAGGGGAATCGTGGGTGCCGAGATAGAAGTCACGCCCTGCCAAGGTGACGACAGATTGACCGCTAAGGTGATAGCGGCGAGCAGGGGCTTTGGCTTTGGGCCTTGCCATTGGTGGAACTCCCGTTGGAGCCTGTACCAGTCCGTTAGGACAGTTTTTCGGTACAAACTCGGTTACTTAACGGGGCCGCACACCAACTTGGTGGTAACGCTCAAAGGCGTTCCAGCCGGGAAAACACGTGATTCTAAAACAGGGTGAGTGAGGGGACTCGAACCCCCGACATTTGGAATCACAATCCAACGCTCTAACCAACTGAGCTACACCCACCGTCTGTCGTTGAACGGGAATTTACTTTCCCGTCGCTTTATCGTCAACGGCTGTTAATAAAGTGAATGCCGTTTCTTAAAATTGGTTCGCTTTTCTAAGTCAATAAATTTGCTTTATACGGATTAGACAACTTAGTCATCCGG
>CAXBHV010001215.1:0-2863 GCA_963974855.1 uncultured Rhodopirellula sp.
AAAGGCAGTGCCCACCGGATCCTCGAAAAACGAGCGGACGGTATCTACTGGGAGAACCAAAAGATCGATCCCTCGCTGGCTCCCGAGTGAGAGTCTCGCTGTAACGACGTTCACCAAGGCTTTCGTTCTTTGCTATCGAGGCCGACGGCATCGTCGTGAAACTCTGCGATACGCACTCTCGCGTGTCAAGCTCTAACGGTTATGCCGGATGTGCATCTGGGATTGGGTCCTTGCCCCACCGGAATCGCACTTTGGCAGGCACCTGATGTAGCGATTATCCGATTTAATCCTCGAAGTCTCATCGTAGCGAATCCTCTGATCGCCACGAAAAGGAGTGCCATCGCCTTCCTCGCTGGCAACCTTCGACACTAAGACGGTTCTTTCGAAATGCACGTGACAAACTCTTCTTTACGATCTAAACGCAAACGGCCCGCCTCGACGAAGGTCGCGGTTCTCGTTTTGGGGTGTGCTCTATCCGCGCTCGTGATTGCCGATGTCTCGCTGACAAGCCGTCAAGCTGAGCCGCAATTGCCATCGGAAGTGCAATCGCATCCCAATGCAGCGGCCATACACGTAGCAGTCAACACGGAATCGGCGCGGCAGCTCACGCAAAAATCGTGCGATTCGACTTCGGTATGCGAGTCGCCGGAGGTGATCGATTCACCTGTTGTACGGCAAACCACTGAACCAATTCCGGGCAGTCCAGCACCGGTCGTTCGTTCCAAAGCATCGTTTGTCTTTAATCGAACCACGATCGATCCGCTCGAGTTGCGAGACAATACAAGTCGGCCGATCCCCGTCAAGTTTGCAACTCACCCGATCGGCGACCGCAGCGTGGTCCCGGTGTCCAATTCGGAACCTCCGTTGTTGCCGATTCCGGTAAGCCGCCGCGTCAAATCGGCTGCTACGTTGCCTTACACCACCTCGATGGAATCGCAACTGAAGTGTCGCCAATTGCTAGACCAGGCAGCTCACGAATACCGTGTGAAAGCCTGGCTCTCGGCCGAGACGTCCACTTGGGCCGCACTGACACATGCTGTCGAAGGCGTTCAGATCGCGACACGCGAATCTGCCAACAACACAGACCAAAGTCACGATCCGCTAGTCGATTTGCAACGCGCTCGCACCGCACTAACCGAGGTGCGTGATTTTGCCGAGCAATCGACTTCGGCTCATCAAATTGACATGGAAACCATTGTGCGATCGCACCGCACGAAAGTGCTTCGCAACGTCGACCTGGATGGGATAACGTCCACTCGAGCGATCGAGGCGTATTTGGACGATGCACGTCAAACGCTCGCAAACTTGGCTAGCGAAAGCGTGCAAGCGGCCGAGGCGATGGATTTGTTGGCGGCAATCTATCTGACACGTGACGACAAGCGAACGTTGCCTAGCAGCACATCACTGTGCCTGCGTCGTGCCGCTTTGCAAGGCCAACCAGAGAACGCGAATTTGGCTTCGAATTTAGGAATGCAGCTGGCAGGCGTGGGAATGTTAACCGAAGCCCAACGGGTGCTCCAGCACTCCGTTTCGCTTCGAAACGACCCTGCAACTCAGGCCGCGCTTGCAGGTGTGTTGCAGCAACTCGGGCAATTCGAAGCGGCCGCTAAAGTGAAAGTCGAATTGCAAGCGACAAACTATCCGACCACCGAATTTCCGAAAGGGATCCGTATCCCCGAAGTCATCCAATTGTCGCCAGCCGAGTTTGCTGCAGTTTCGAATTCGGTAATGCAAACGCCCGCTGGTTCACCACGAGCCGCATCCCAAGTCCCGGCGATCGCTGCGTCCGTGAAACAAAATCGTGTCACCAACACGCCAACCGGTCCCGGCCATCCGAACACGGTCTACACCGATATGTCGGCTAGCGGTTCACCGGTGGTTCCCTCAATGGATGATGTCGAGGGCACTTCCGAGCCTGCTCCATCGGCTTTCCGCCGCACCTGGAACTCGGTGCGCAACCTGTGGTAATTGACAACATGAATACCAACACAACAACCCATCGCCGTTCTACCCTGTTACGCATTCACATGTCACCAGCTCATACGCGGACCCTTAGCATGTTGGAATACACACAACATCGAAACAGCCGGATCTGTATGATCTACGGATTCGTGGCAGTAATGGTGTTGGTGTTCTCAGCAACTCTTCATGCGCAACAACTCGATTCGACCGTTTCTCCGACGATCGTCGACTCTTCGCGTGAGCGAAGTCTATTGTTCAGCGAGGTTGCGCCTTTGCAAAGCGATTGTGGATGTCGGAATGTTCCCGGCGGCTATCCCTGTCGTGGTGAGTGTCGCAAGTGCATGATCGGTGTCGACTGCCGCGATGGATGTGGCGCAGAACAGCGTTGGGGAGACTCACGTCGCTTGAACTTCGACGCCTACGGTCCTGGTGAATATGCTGGGCCTTCGCGGCTTTCGCATCTCGGTGAATACCGATTGCGTCCCGGCGATGAACTGCAAGCCTTTTACTTGATTACTCGTTCGCAATCATCGGGTTTGTATCGCTTGACACCGGGGGATTCGATATTGATCGAATCACTCGCCGATGCGGAACTAAACCGAGGAACGCTGGAAAATGGTTTGATTCTCCAGCCCGACGGTACGATCACAGTACGACTACTTGGCCAAATCCGCGCGGCTGGGATGACAATTGACCAACTTCGTGAACTGCTTAATGATCAGTACAGGAAGTACTATCCCAAACCAGCAATCGATGTGACTCCTGTTCGCACGAACACACTTGCCGACGATATTCGCAACGCTGTCGGCGGCCAGAGTGGATTCAGTCAGCAAGCGGTCACTGTGACCGTCATGCCCGACGGAAAGATTCGCTTGCCCGGGATTGGCGAAGTCTGTGTGCA
>CAXBHV010001216.1:0-2861 GCA_963974855.1 uncultured Rhodopirellula sp.
GCCATCGCGGGGCGTATCGTGCGACAGGCTGAAAGTGAGCATGCCGCCGCACATGCGAACATGCAAGAGCTGCGGCAGCGACAGCCCAACTTGCAGTCGGAGGTTGATTCGCTGAAACGAAAAGTGGACGCCTTGCAACGACAACGCGAGTTGTTGGTCGAAGAGAATAGGCAGTTCCAAGAAGCAGAAGCAAAGGTTGAATCTGCGATCGCGTTGCGAGACGAAGCGAAACTGCGACTGCGGCAAGCTGAATTGGCTCTTGAGCGAAATGTCGTTCGTGCTCCCATGGACGGACGGGTGTTGCGACTGGTCGCTGCGCCGGGTACTCGCGTCATGGGGTTGGATGCCACGGCTGGCCAAAGCTCCAACACGGTCATCGAAATGTACGATCCCGATCGTCTGCAAATTCGAGCAGACGTTCGATTGGAGGACGTGCCGATGGTCACGCCGGGACAGCCGGTGGAAATCGTAACGGCTTCTTCTCCCGTTCCCATCAAAGGCCGTGTCCTTCAATCGACCAGTTCCGCAAACATTCAAAAGAACACATTGGAAGTGAAGGTCGAACTGATTGATCCGCCGCCTAGCGTCAGTCCCGAAATGTTGGTCACGGCAACGTTTTTGGCCCCGCAAGTCGAACGATCGGCCGGCGAGGCGACCGAAGCGGAGCGGATGTTTGCGCCGAAGCAACTGATTGAATCCGGCGAGTCCGGTTCATTCGCTTGGGTAGTCGACGCGGACGAAACAGCCCGGCAACGAGCGGTGGAAGTCGGCAGCAATGGTCCCGATGGCTTGGTCGAGATCAAGTCGGGGCTGCGGGTCACGGACAAATTGATTGCAAGCGGGTCGGATGGATTAACTCAAGGCAGTCCGGTGCATGTCACCGGCGACGATCAAACAATGGGGATCAGATAAATGGCATTAGTAGAATTACGTGGCGTTAGCAAAAGCTTCCGTAAGGGTGACGAAACGATTACTCCGCTGGACAACATTGATTTGGACATTGATGCAGGCTCGTTTGTGTCGTTGATGGGGCCGAGTGGTACAGGCAAAAGCACGCTCTTGAATTTGGTCAGCGGCATTGACCGTCCCGATTCGGGAACGATTACTGTGGCCGGGACTGAAGTAACGAAACTGTCACGAAGTAAACTGGCTGATTGGCGAGCGGCGAATCTCGGGTACATCTTTCAAACGCATAACTTGATTCCGGTTCTCACCGCCTACGAAAACATTGAACTACCGACGCTGCTGTTGAAGTTGTCGTCGTCGCAGCGTCGCGATCGCGTCGAATTGGCGCTCGAAGCGGTGGGACTGAGCGACCGCGCCGATCACTACCCACGACAACTCTCTGGCGGACAAGAGCAACGTGTCGGGATTGCCCGCGCGATTGTGGCTCACCCGAAAGTCGTCGTTGCTGACGAACCGACCGGAAGCCTTGATACGGAGACCAGCGAGCAGGTTCAGGTCTTGCTGCAACGGCTCAACAAGGAACTCGACATCACGATGTTGATGGTCACGCATGACAGCGATGCCGCAAGTATCGCATCGAGACAACTTGTTTTGGATCGCGGCAAGTTTTTAGAAAAAGAAAATGGGATTCTGGGTGAGAGGGAAATGAGGGGAGGGAGAGTGAAGGAGTCGGGAGCGGCTTAGACAGACTCCTAATTTCCAGACTTCCAAATCTTCAATCAGCAGTCTCCAATCTTCAATAAATATGTTCACCTACGTACTCAAAACTCTCTGGCGTCATCGTACGCGGACGCTGCTAACCGTCACCGGCGCAGCGGTCGCGATGTTCGTATTCTGTTTCGTTGGCTCGGTCCAGGAAGGATTGCATCGGCTGACGACCGGATCGGACGCCGACCGAAGTTTGATCGTGTTTCAAGAAAATCGTTTCTGTCCGACGACGAGCCGATTGCCGGAGGATTATTCCCGCAAAATTAAGGAAGTGCCCGGCGTTCGCGAAGTGATGCCGATTCAGGTCTGGACCAACAACTGTCGCGCGAGTTTGGATATCGTCGTCTTCAACGGAGCCGATCCACAGCAGATCAAATCGACACGGCCCTTGACCTTGACCGAGGGCAATTGGGAAAGCTTCGCCAAGCAACGTGACGCGGCGATTGTCGGTCGCAATGTCGCTCAGCGGCGGGGGCTGAAAACGGGTGACCAGTTCTCCATCGGCGACATTTCCGTGAAGGTTGCCGGCGTTTTTTCTTCGACCGTACCATCGGAGGAAAATCTGATTTATACAAGTCTCGCCTTCCTACAATACACACGCGGTCTCGACGCCGCCGGACTGGTCACTCAGCACGAAGTTCTGCTAACCGACAATGCTGATCCCGATCAGGTCGCCAACGAAATTGACGCCACACTGCGTGCCGGTTCTGTCGCGACTAAGACACGACGCAAAGGAGCGTTTCAAGCCAGCACGCTCTCGGACCTCGTCGACCTGATAGGGTTTGCTCACTGGCTCGGCTACGCTTGCGTGGGCCTCGTGTTATCACTGGTCGCCACCACCACCGTGATGAGCGTTCAGGACCGAATCAAAGAATACGCGGTATTGCAAACGATCGGCGTGCGTCCCCTTCGGACCATGCGTTTGGTGCTCGCCGAGAGCACGATCCTATGCGTCGTCGGCGGCATTGCCGGAACCGCCCTGGCAATGACAGCATTGGGCATCGGCGGATTCGCGATCGGGGCCGAGGGAGCCACCATTGCGTTTCGCCCTTCCATTGGCTTGGCGGCGACAGGAACGGCGGTGTCATTGATCGTGGGAATTGCCGCCGGAATGGCTCCCGCGATTCAAGCGGCCACGGTCCCCATCGTCAACGCACTGCGTCAGGCTTGATCATTTACATCCCCCT
>CAXBHV010001217.1:0-2859 GCA_963974855.1 uncultured Rhodopirellula sp.
GCGGTTCATCCGAATTGAATTGCCAGGAAAAAATAAGATTCTGTCGCTCGCCGAAGTCCAGGTGTTTGCGAAAGATGCCGACGGCAAGCTGCAAAACATTGCCGTCAGAGGAAAGGCACGCCACTCGGCAGACTATAAGTCGGGCGATGCGTCGCTCGCGATCGATGGCAATACCGATGGCCACTACTACAACGCAGAATCCGTAACTCACACCAATCCCGGCGACGATCCATGGTGGGAACTCGATCTAGGCTCCGAACAAACGATCGAAAAATTTGCAATTTGGAATCGCACTGATTCAGCGGAGTACGCCAAACGGCTGACGCATTACCAAGTCAAACTTTTGGACGAAAACCGAAGCGAGTTACTCGCGTTCTCGCCGCCAACTCCTGGGCCGTCGGTCGAAATCGACGTACCAAACGAAGTCGCGACGGACACCTCCGAAGCGATCAAAATTGCTTGGGGTGAGGCGGATCGTAAAAATCCAAAACGATACACCAGCGGTGCGGAGCCGCTGGTATTGGAAGACGTGTGGCGAAGTGGCCCAGCGGTGTGGCAATTGCCGTCCGATGAAACATCATACCCCCACACGGCGGTTTACCATTTCGATCATCCGGTGTGGGTGACGCCACAGGATCGTTTGCGGACCACTCTTCAAAGCAATGATGTGGGACGTGTTCGGATTTCGATGACGCCAATTGCTCATGCGGTGGCTGGATGGGACGCGGCGACGCCCGAATTAAATAACGCGATCCAGACGAAGGGCACGCAGCGTAGTCAGCAACAAAAAGCACTGCTCGCCAGCACATTCCATCGGTCGACCGTTCCTTATTCGAAACAGCTTTCGGAAAGCCGATCCTTTCGCGACCGGATTCTTGAACTGCATTCGGGAATGGCGATGTCATTGGTGGTGCAATCGGTTCCCGAAGACCTGATCCCGGAAAGCCGCATCCTTCCGCGTGGCAATTGGCAAGACAAAACGGGCGAGCTAGCGTTGCCCGCGACACCTCACTTCCTGCCTGAACTGGAAATTGACAGCGAGCGACGGCTGACTCGGTTAGACCTGGCCAATTGGTTGACGTCGCCGAGCAATCCGCTGACCTCTCGGCACGTTGTCAATCGAACTTGGAAGCAATTTTTTGGTACCGGGTTGTCGGGAAAACTTGACGACTTGGGAAGCCAGGGAGAGTGGCCGAGTCATCCGTTATTACTCGATTGGATGGCTGCCGAATTCATCGAAAGTGGCTGGGATGTGAAACAGATGGTCCGCTTGATCGTGAATAGTCACACTTACCAACAAACAGCGGCTCAGCGAGAGGACTTGTTCGAAACCGATCCATACAACCGACTGCTTGCCAGCCAATCGCCGCGGCGACTCGAAGCCGAAGTGATCCGCGACAACGCTTTGGCGATCGCGGGTTTATTGGTAACGGACTTCGTTGGCGGTTCGAGTGTTTATCCGTACCAACCCGATGGGCACTATTCCAATTTGCAATTCCCAAACCGGACGTATCACGCCAGCAGTGATTCACGCCAATATCGCCGTGGCGTTTATATGCATTGGCAACGCACGTTCTTGCATCCGATGCTTGTCAATTTTGACGCACCCTCGCGGGATGAATGCACCGCTGATCGACCGCTTTCCAATAGTCCGCAACAAGCCCTGACGCTCTTGAACGACCCTTCGTTTGCCGAAGCGTCACATGCAATGGCGGATCGATTGTTGGCGGATCACGAAGAGGGGACGTTCGATGGTTGGTTGGACGAAGCATTTTTGATCGCACTTTCACGCCAACCAAGCGACGGCGAACGGGTGGCACTGCGAACTTTGTACGATCGACAACTGACGTACTACCAGACGAATCCCGAAGAGGCGGAAAAGTACATCGCCGTCGGTCGCAAGGCCGCACCGAAGTCGAGTGCGGAAGTCAGTCAGATCGCAGCGCTGGGCCAAGTATGTCGCGTGATCTTAAACTTGCACGAAACGATCACCCGTTTTTAGTGTGCAAGTGAAAAACTCGAATTTTTAAACGCAAGTGAGCTTCACTTGCTGGAACACTAACCGTTACGTGATCTTGCGAATGTGGATTTAGACATTTTTTGCGACTGTCATTTTCAATCTACCAGCAATATCCGTTGCGGCTGCAGACGGCGGTGCGTCAGATGTGCAGGCATCATGGATCAGCTTTGCTGAAGTGTCCTTGTGGCGGAATTACAAGCTGAGACAAACGAGAAAAACGGAATTGCGAACAGCTGAACGCGAACGCGATCTCCCCAAATCCTGCGGGTTTTACCTAATGTTATGCTACTTGTCGCGTCTTCTCTTTAGGCGACTGCATCAACATACGCCTACATCAACCCCAAACGGAAGCATGGTATGAACCGGTTAGTCACGATTGCAGCTTTCTCGCTCATCTCTTCATTCGCACTCTCGTCGGCATTCGCGGACCAACCCTCCTTGATGCAAATGATCGCTCAATGGAAATTCCCGGATTCAACGATGAACGGTGCTGAAATGTCGGACGGTGCAACGATTGGCCCAGATGGAGAACGCACGATACCATCAATTGTTTGCAAGACCGTCATGACAACGGACGCGTCGGTCGGCCAAGTCCTCCAATTCTACAAGGCGAAGCTAACCCCTAAAACGACCAACGGCAATGATGCTGTGGACAAATCGAAAAGCGGCGGTCGCTCCGTCGTATTTAGCGATGATTCGGATGGCCGGCCTTTCGCGATGCACACGATACTCGTAAACACTTCCGATACGTCAACGTCGATCGTCATTACACGCGGCAACGACGAGTCCAAAACATTCATCGGTTGGAAGCACTACCGGCGTTTTGCGAACTGACTCCG
>CAXBHV010001218.1:0-2856 GCA_963974855.1 uncultured Rhodopirellula sp.
GACGACTTCGATTGAGCCTTGTTGGACTTGAACCGTCATCTCGGGCCGCGATTGCAACAATCCTTGAATCACGAGAGTTTCGTCACCACTTAATCCCTCACGCACAACGCGAAGTCCATCGACCATTGGACCGAGGGTCACGCTGCGTCGCTGAATCACATTATCGACCACGATATAGACATACTGTGACGATTGGTCGGTGCCGATGGCCGAATCGGGCACCAGCACTCCTTGCTGTGCGGCACTGCCGGGAATCCGAATCCGTGCGAACATTCCGGGCAACAGCACACGGTCACGGTTGGGAATCACCCCACGTGCTCGCATGCTGGCGGTGTCGACATCGAAATGGTTATCGACAAAGTCCATGTGGCCTTCGTGAGGAAATCCTGACTCGTCCACCAAGCCGAGGAACACGGGATTCTTTACTTCGCGCGAACTTTTGCGTTCGCCGATTTGTGCCAACCGGATGTACTTCAACACGTCTTGCTCGTTGACATCGAACGTGCAGTAGATCGGGTCGACCGAGGTGATCGTGGTCAATAGAGTGGACGTCGCTGTACCGCCGCTGACGAGGTTGCCTTCGGTCACATATTGGCGGCTGATCCGTCCGCTAACTGGGGCACGAATCTGGGTGTAGTCCAAGTTCAACTTTGCCGTTTCGACGCCTGCTTGAGCCGATTCGATTGCAGCCTCCGCGGTCGCGATCGCCGCTTCCGCCGAACTGATCCCCGCCTTGCTGGCTTCCAAGTCCGCTTCGGCCTGCAGAAACTCGGCGTCACGCTGATCGAGTTCTTCGGTCGAAACCGCATTCTGTGCTTCGAGGCCCCGTGCTCGCTCAATTCGAGTTTTCGCTAACTGCAGTCCTGCGTCGGATTGATGTTGTTTCGCTTTCGCATTCTCCAGCCCCGCGTTGGCCTGTTTCAACAGCGACTTGGACTGGTTCAATGCCGCATTGGCACCATTGAGTTCCGCTTCGAAGGGACGGGGATCGATCACGAACAGCAGATCCCCGGCGTCGACAATCTGGCCTTCGTCAAAATGAATCGACTTTAGGTAACCGCTAACACGAGCACGAACTTCAACGAAGTCCACTGCCTCTAACCGACCTGTAAACGCATCCCACTCGACGACTTTCTTTGTGACCGGTTTGGCAACGGTGACGGTCGGCGGAGGCATTTCGGGGGGGCCAGGATTTGCGTCATTGCAACCCAGCAGTGCACTGCACAACAGCAGCGTAATACCGAAGCAGGCTTGGGTGGGCAGCAGTCCAGAGAAGGGCAGGGGTTTTCGGACTGACATAGCAGGTAGGATATTCAAGTTCACTTGTCTCTTTGTTTTTCGCCGACTTCCAAATCAGACTGGGAAATCACGATTTCAAATCCCAGCAGCGGATCGGCGTTTATTCATAAACGAACGGGCTCTGTGCGAACCTTTGTTTCCAAAACCATAATTACGATGCAGCTCGATGCAACGGGATGGACGCTCCCCCCCGCCATAACTGGCAGATCCAATCGCTGACATTGGATCTCGCATCACCCCTCTTTCACAACGCTCGCCCCCCCAAGCCCATGTCGGCTCAGGACAATGCCTTTTGGCAGGATCGGCAACGCAAGAAAGGGATTACGGGGCAGGACATCACTTACGTGCATTTGCGCTAGCGTGTGGAGCTCTCGAACCGCCACTTTGTCTTCGGCGTGCGTCTTCGCCACCGCCCGTAGTGGTAGGTAATGTTCGATCTCAGCTCGAATCCGCCACACCCCGAAAGAAAGAGCTTGGCAGTAGAAACTTCAAGAGCCGCTGTCAACTTTAAGCGAATCGAGTCAGCATCACCGCTCCACGAACCGAGGTTGGCCTGACTTTCAGTCGTGAACGAAAAGTAGAGAGCAGTGCACGCCCAAGGTGACTCCGCAATGCGGTCGTGCCTTGCTGGCCGTCGCTAGTCGGCCTCAACGATTAAATTGTCTTCGTCATAGTAGCCTTCGCCACCAGCGTGAAGAAGGCCCAGACGATTTAGAAACAGCCATTCCCAAAGCGGAGCGATTCGTGCAAGCGTGGAATCCGAATCACGTCCTTGGTTGAGTACTTGAACGCACACGGTTGCCTTGGCAGAACGGAGCAAGTCGACGACGCGATCTACTTGGCCAGTGCCTTGGTATTGGGCGTTCTCGACATGCTCTTGGATCTCGGCGTCGAACAGTCCATCCCCTGGGATGTTGAATTCAACTTGCCCGTAGAGTCCACCGTCGAAGAGCAGTTCACCGATACTGCCCTCGCACAGCAGATCATATTTCGCATCAACCGATTGAAACGCTGCACGCAGATCATCCATTGTCACGGCACGCGGGTCGGCAACGAAGTACCGCATGTGGTACTGCCCTCCATGCGAAATCACAGCCAGCTTGTTTGTGGTGACAGCTGTACTCAGTCCCCTGCACCTGCAACTCACAAACCTATTCCCACTCTTAATTTTAATCCCGTCCTAGCAACTCCGCTGGACGGGAGATATGCGGTGAAGATTAGGATTAAGAGTAAGCAGGCAGAGCGTGGAAGTTTTGAGGTGAATGGCGGGCCGTTGCGTCGCGGTCTTGTTGCCAATGCACTTCCATTTTGACTGGGTCGTGTTTAGCTTTGAAACGCAGAATCGCTGAGTGTCATCGTGGGGTGCTAGTCACTTTCTCGCGATCGGAACGGACGCAAAGCTATCTTGACAGCCGAATGGGGGACAGACGAATCGTCGCTCTGAGTTCATTCGTCTGTCCTACATTCGGCTGTCGGAAAATGAATTGTCGCTGCCTACAACCCGCTCACTCTCGCACCCTCAACAGCGAGCTGCCGATGAAGCGGTTTACTGCGGCT
>CAXBHV010001219.1:0-2856 GCA_963974855.1 uncultured Rhodopirellula sp.
CGAGAAAAGATCGCCTTGATTCAAGTCCGTCAAGTCGAACTGGCGGTCGCACGCGAGCGTTTGAAAGATGCCATCATCCGCGCTCCGATGGATGGGATTGTGCTGAACCGCCAAGTTGCCCCCGGAACGTTTGTTTCAGTCGGCCAGCCGGTTGCGACGATTGTTCGTACGAACCCGCTGCGTTTCCGTGGAAAGATCCCCGAACGCTACTCGCAATCGATCGCGGTCGGACAGAGTCTGCGACTTAAGATTGAATCGGTCACGGAACCACGCGAGGCGAAGATCACTCGCGTCAGCCCGGCGCTGGACCAACAAAGCCGAGCGTTGACTTTCGAGGCGTTAATCGACAACGAAAATCAGACGCTACGTGCGGGATTGTTCGCCGAGGCGGAAGTGGTCACCAACCCCGATGCCCTTGCATTAGTCGTTCCGGAGTCGGCGATCAGCGAGTTTGCCGGCGCGACGAAAGCCTGGAAAGTCGTCGATGGGGTGACGCAAGAACAAGAGGTGCGAATCGGTGAACGTCGAGGTTCCTCACTCGAAGTTGTACAGGGATTATCCGCAGGCGATTTGATCTTGCTCGACGCCGAGCGCGGACGCGTTGGCAAAATCAATCCTGAATCGACACCTCAGGCTGCTGTGACGACGGCTTCCCCTATTGCCGCCAAATGAACCACAAAATCGGGTCGGTTTGACGTTTGTTACGCAGCCTTCCTCGGTGAAGACTCTCCAAATGAATTTTTTGGGCAGGAGAGGCTCCTGATGACAGGTTGGAAACCTATCCCACAACGACAGGCAAGAAGCCTATCCCACGACTCACCAGGAATGAATGATCTGTGTACTGGCTAGCTGAAGTTTGCGTCAAACGCCCCGTCTTTGCCTTGATGCTGATCACCGCGTTTGTCGTGGCAGGCGTGGTTGCCTTTCCACAATTGGGTGTGGATCGCTTTCCCAATCTTGACCTTCCTCAGATTTTCATTCGCACCACCTACGTCGGAGCTGCGGCGGAGGAGGTGGAATCGGAAGTCAGTTCGGTTTTGGAAGACGCCGTGGCCACGGTCGCGGGAATCGACGAACTGCGGTCAATCTCTGCGGACGGTCGCTCGTTTGTGATCATCACCGTGCAATTGGATCGTGACATTGACGCGGCAATCCAAGATGTTCGCGATGCGGTCGCCAGTGTCGTGAATCGATTGCCTCCCGGGATCGATCCGCCCATCATCCAAAAACAGGACCTCGATTCGTCACCGATCATGACGCTGGCCGTCTCGGGGCCCCGATCGCCTCGCGAATTGTTCGTGTTAGCAGATCGTTACGTCAAAAACGTGATCGAATCATCGCGTGGTGTCGGGCAGGTACAAATCGCAGGTGCAGCAGACCGAGCGATCCAAGTCGATATCGACGCCGACCGGTTAGCCGCATACGGCATCTCGATCTTGCAAGTCCGTGATGCGTTGGCCCGACAGAACGCCGAGGTGCCGGGCGGTCGAATGGACGAAGGTCAACGCGAACGGTCGCTTCGCACGCTCGGACGGGTTGCCCAGTCGAGTGATTTTTCGGATCTGGTCGTCGCAACCGTCGGGGATACAGCGATACGTCTGGGCGACCTTGGCCAAGCCAACGATGCCACGAAAGAGGTTCGCACCTTGGCTCGGCTGAACGGAACACCGGCCGTGGTTCTGCAAGTGCAACGTCAAAGTGGACAAAATACCGTCGCGGTGATCGACGGGATCAAAGAAATGCTTCCTCGATGCGACGCCTTGCTACCGGACGATGTCAGTGTCGATATCATCCAAGACCAATCACGCTATATCGTCGAAGCGCTGCACGAGATTGAACGGCATCTAATCTCGGGCAGTATTCTGGCCTGTTTGACGGTGCTGCTATTCATGCGGTCGTGGCGTTCAACGATCATCGCCTCTGTCGCCATTCCTGCATCGATCATTGCCACCTTTGCCTTTATGAAGTGGTTCGGATTCACCCTGAACAACGTCACCATGCTCGCATTGGTATTAATGGTCGGCGTCGTGATCGACGATGCGATCGTGGTCTTGGAGAACGTGTTCCACTGTATCGAAGAGAAAGGGATGGAACCGGCCGAGGCAGCGGTCAAGGGAACCAAAGAAATTGGACTGGCAGTACTGGCGACAACGCTGTCGCTCGTGATTGTATTTTTGCCCGTCTCGTTCCTTTCGAGTGTGACTGGACGGTTGTTGTTCGAATTTGGCGTGACCGCGACGGTTGCCATTTTGATTTCGATGCTAATCAGTTTTTCGCTGACACCGATGATGTGCAGCAAACTGCTTCGTCCAGCAACTAAAGACGCTGCGGCCGCGGCCCCTAAATCGCGGCGTGGCTTGTACGGACTCGTCGAAAATGCCTACTTGTGGTTGCTTGCGATCGCACTTCGTTTTCGCTGGGCCGTTTTGGTCTTGGTCGTCCTGGTGATCGCGTCCAACATTCCGCTTAGCCAATGGGTTCAACGCGATTACGTTCCGCTGAATGTCGATGAATCCGAATTCGAAGTGCGAGCCGAAGCGAGGCCAGGGGCCAGTTTGATGGCGATGCGTGAAACAATTGACCGCGCCGAAGCGATCCTCAGCGGCGTCGAGGGGGTTGAAACGGTTTTGGCATCCGTAGGTACGGGTGGCTATGGCGATGTGAACCGAGCCCAAATCTATATCCGGCTGATCGATAGCCAATATCGCACGTTTTCGCTCGGACGATTGTGGCAGGGACTTCTCGCCGGAGATCCGAAAGCCGCGTTTCGTGGCAATTTCAGCCAACGCGACAAGATGGGCGAAATTCGCAAAAAGCTTGGAACGCTCGATGACGTTCGCGTTTCGGTACGCAATC
>CAXBHV010001220.1:0-2855 GCA_963974855.1 uncultured Rhodopirellula sp.
CCGTTTCGCCAAATCGCTGTTGCGGTTATCCGATCGAGCCAGAAGTCGTTTGACGGTCGAAAACGACGAGGTGACTTACACGCCATCGGAACTGTTGCCGATGTGCCGCTCCGTTGGAATTCCACTTGTCTACGATGTTCACCATCATCGCTGCCATCCAGATAAATTGACGGTGCAACAGGCGACCGAATTGGCCATTGCGACTTGGAATCGGGAGCCCATGTTTCATATCTCCAGTCCGCTGGAAGGTTGGGAGGGACCAAAGCCACGACGCCATCATGATTTCATCGATGTGGCGGACTTTCCCGATTGCTGGCGTGACCTGACATTGACCGTCGAGGTCGAAGCAAAGGCCAAGGAACTCGCCGTCTTGAAGTTGATCAAGCAATTGTCGCCTTAGATGCTTTATAATGACTGAGTGTTCTCGCGGTTTCTTTCGAACGCTGGTGGAGGCGACAACGATGCGATACTTTCTTTTCAGTCTGTTGCTTGTTGGATTCTTGCTCACGTCCGTGGCATCGGCTGACGATGCGACAGACGAAGCGATCAAAAAAGAGCGTAAGAAAATCGAAGGCAAATGGCAAATCGTTGAACTGGTCGTCAATGGGAACAAGTCGAAGGATGAAGACGCTGCAAAACTTACCGTGGTCAACGACGCTAAGGGGACATGGAGCCTCTGGTCTGGCGATAGCAAAGTCACCATGGGGACCAGCACGTTCGATCCGACAACCGAGCCAAAGTCGATTGACTTCACGCCGAGCGAAGGGGACGCAAAAGGCAATCGGTTTCTCGGGATTTATCAACTCGGAAAGAACGCTCGGAAATTGTGCTTTGCGCCCTCGGGAAAGGTTCGGCCCACTGAGTTTTCTTCAACGGCTGAGAACCAGCACATTTTCGTTACGTTTAAACGGGTGAAGCCTGAGTAGTGAAGTATCGAAGTCACGCCTAATAATTTAGTTTCAAGAGGGTGCGTCCGTCTGCTCTACGACATAGGGGGTGCGAGGCCGGATTCGAATTTTGCAGCCATGCCGCGGTTGCATTTCTGCATTGGATGGTGAATTGAAATGAAAGTGCTATCGATTGTTGAAACGGCGATCTACGTCGACGACCTCGATGCCGCCGAAGATTTCTATCAGCGAATCCTTGGTCTGGATGTGATTGCCAAAGAGCCCGCTCGGCACGTTTTCTTTCGAGTCGGCCAGGCCCAGGTGCTACTCGCGTTCAATCCGAAGACGACATGCACGGGAGACAAGCTGCCGCATCATGGTGCAATGGGACCAGGTCATTTTGCATTAGGAATTGAAAAACAGTCGCTCGGCGATTGGCGGCAACACTTGCAGGATCATCGCGTCCAGATCGAATCCGAAGTGGAATGGCCCGCCGGCGGACAATCGATCTACTTTCGTGATCCAGCTGGCAACTCGGTCGAATTGATCACGCCCGGTGTCTGGCAATTGCCGAGTGGATGGTAAGTCGCCGATGCTTATCATGATACTAAAACGGCATTAATGATGACCACGATGAAGGTCGTACTGCGAAGATTTGAGAAGATTGGAACAACAACCCTAGGGATCATGCATGAACGAAGCGGATGTTCGCAAACACAACCAACGGTCGTGGGACAGGCAGGTCCGCGAAGGAAACCGCTGGACCAAACCGGTGGATCAAGAGACGATTCGGAAGGCCAAATGCGGCGATTTCGAAATCGTCTTAACGCCTACGACTCCGGTGCCTTCCGATTGGTTCCCACCACTCGATGGAGCAAAAACGCTTTGCCTCGCTTCGGCGGGCGGTCAACAGGCTCCGGTGCTTGCCGCAGCCGGCGCGGAAGTAACGGTCTTTGACAACTCGCCACGGCAATTGGACCAAGATCGATACGTTGCCGAGCGTGACGGGCTTGCGATGAGTTTCGTCGAAGGCGACATGGCCGATCTGTCTGGATTGAATTCGGAATCGTTCGATTTGATCTTTCATCCTTGCTCAAATACGTTCGTACCAAACGTGTTACCCGTGTGGCAAGAATGCTTTCGGGTGTTACGAAGCGGTGGCATTTTGATGGCGGGATTCACCAATCCGGTTCGGTACATCTTCGACGATGAACGAAAGGAAAACGGGAATCTGGAGGTTCGATATCCGCTTCCCTATTCGGATCTGGACTACCTAGATCAGCAGCATATCAAACATGCGGTTGAATCAGGGTTTGCGTTAGAGTTCGGCCATACGCTCGATGATCAAATCGGCGGGCAATTGGCTGTCGGATTTCTGCTGGCGGGCTTCTACGAGGACCGCTACGACGAATCGGATGCGGATCCGCTCTCAAAATTCCTTGACACGTTCATCGCGACGCGTGCGATCAAACCATGACGGTGCTCTGTCTCCCCAGCTGAACTGTTAGGTCAATACTTTTAGGTTCCACCGATTGAACCTACCCGCAGTCCCTTGGTTTCACAGCGTCCGCCATTGAAATGCCTTCGTGTGGACCAAAATCGAATACAATGCCAGGCACCTATCACGAACCCACCGAGCCATTCTCCATGAAAACGATTCTCGCGATCACCGCACTGCTTGTGTCCACCACCGTATGTGCTGACGAACTGCTTTTTCCCAATTCTGACTTCGAGTCGGGAACGCTTGATGGCTGGACGGTCCAGGGCGATGCATTCCAAGTCCAACCCACCAAGGGCGACAACACGGCGGCTCGCAATCGAGAATCGGCCAACCTCCAAGGGATATGGTGGATCGGCGGCTATGAAAAATACAACGGTAAAGAAGGCAAACCAGGAGCGATTGCCGGCGATGCGTTAACGGGAACATTGACGTCGCAAGAGTTCACGATCAAGCGGCCCTACATCACG
>CAXBHV010001221.1:0-2851 GCA_963974855.1 uncultured Rhodopirellula sp.
ATGCCAAGCTCGCCATCATGCTGCCCGAATGGGATGTGCGACGAGGACGGACGCACCTGCACTACGCCGGCGAACACAACGAGCTGGAGATTTTTGCAGGTCGCACCCAAATCATCTCGGGCCAAGTCCAAACCTCGATCGAAATTAACGGCGACCCCCAATCCGCCGCGGGCGATTGGACGGTCGTTTGTGAGTACACCGACGACGATGTGCACTTCATCGAAATCGAACAAGATTGGACGGGCGGAGTGGTATTGCAGCGGCAAGTGATGCTGATTCGCACCGACCGCTGCCTGATGTTCGCCGACGGTGTGCTGCCGAAAAACCGGGAAGAACCCGAGACGCTTTCGCAAAAGATCCGTTACTCAACTCGCATCCCCGTCGCATCCGGCGTGTCGCCCGAGTTGGAGAAAGAAACTCGCGAGATCTATTTGTGTGACGGTCAACGAAGTGCTGTTGTGATGCCGTTGTCCGCATCGGAATGGCGGATCGGCCCCACCACCACAAAGCTGTCCGCCAGCGAGGACGAACACTTGGTTTGGACTGCCGAAGGGACCGGAGCGTTGTACGTGCCGCTTTGGTTTGATCTGCAGCAAAGACGCTTCAACCGCAAACGGACGTGGCGTCAATTAACCATCGCCGATGAACGCCGGACTTGTGCACATCACGAAGCCGCGGGGTTCCGCGTCCAAGTCGGCTCGGAGCAATGGATGGTCTATCGTTCGCTCGGCGGGCGTCGTTGCCGAACCGTTCTGGGCAAACACTTGATTGCCGATTTCTTTGCCGCCAAATTTGATCAGGGCGAAGGAATCTACGATGAGTTGGTCACCGTTGACGACGCCGAGCATATCGATGATTAAGCGAAATCATGATTGAACCTAACTCGCAAGCTCGATTAGCCGAAAATTGGCAAGCGGTACAGCGCGACGTCCATGCAGCCACGACGGCCGCCCATCGACCGCTGGACTCGGTCACGATCATCGGCGTCACCAAGTACGTCGATGCCGAGATGACGCTGGCGCTGGTCAACGCGGGATGCCACGTCCTCGGCGAAAATCGTCCGCAAGTACTTTGGAAGAAGAACGAAGAAGTTGTTTTTCCTGACAATGTGCGGTGGCATTTGATCGGACACTTGCAGCGGAACAAGCTTCGTCGTTCGCTGCCGTTTCATCCGATGATCCATTCCGTCGACAGTCCCCGCTTGTTGACCGCGATCGTCGAAGAAGCGACGGCGCAGCAGATTCCGACCAAGGTGTTGTTAGAAGTGAACATCAGTGGCGAGGAAGCCAAGACCGGCCTGCTGCCACAGGACCTGCGCCCGATGATCGAGTCACACCTCAAATCTACGGACACGGGCGGAGTCGAGATTGTCGGTTTGATGGCGATGGCTGGCTGGGGCACCGATGCCGACGCAGCACGCCAACAATTCGCAGCCACACGCGAGCTACGAGACGAGTTAGCACAGCAAACCGGCGCAACGTTACCAGAGTTATCGATGGGCATGAGTGGCGATTTCGCCGCCGCGATCGCCGAAGGAGCCACGATGGTACGGATCGGCTCTCGCCTCTTCGAAGGCCTCCTCCCAGAACATTGATCCCCCAATGTCGTTGATCGCTCCCATTGTCGTTGATCGCTCCGCGATCTTACGTGCAGCGCAAACAACTCCCCAAATCCCAACCCTTCCCCTCCTCCCCATTGAGCATCAAAATACGGCACATGGATCAACTGCCGGCCCCAACGCTCTCTCCCCCCACGCGACGTCGACGCAGCGACGCACCGTTTTTTCTGGTGATGTCAGGCATCTCGGCCATCTTCGTCATCCTGATCGTATTGCTGATCGCCGCCGACGTTTTATTCACATCCTGGTCCGAATTCACCGCGGCACTCGGCAAACCCGAGATTCAAGCGGCGATTCGATTGACGATCCTGACCTGCACGGTCGCCGCGATCGCGTCCGTTTGGGTCGGCACTCCACTTGGGTATCTACTGTCACGCTACAAGTTTCCCGGCCGTGTACTGATCGACACGCTCGTTGACATCCCGATGGTGTTGCCGCCACTGGTGCTGGGGCTCAGCTTGCTGATCTTGTTTCACACCTCCATCTACGGTTGGGAACTGGAATCCTGGTTAAAGAACCAAGTTGGATTCCCCGTCACCTATCATTGGCCCGCCGTGGTGTTGGCCCAGTTCACGATCGCTTGCTCGTTTGCCACTCGTACGATGCGAGTCACGTTCGACCAGATCGATCCGCGCAGCGAAGACGTCGCCCGCACGCTCGGTTGCACACGCGGCCAAGCGTTTCGGCAAGTCGCGTTGCCGCAAGCGTGGCGAGGCATTATCGCGGCAACCACCATCGCATGGGCCCGGGCGCTCGGCGAGTTCGGTCCGATTCTGGTTTTCGCCAGTGCCACGCGGATGCAAACCGAAGTGTTATCGACGACCGTTTATCTAGAAATTAGTGCCGGCGAACTGGACGCCGCCGTCGCGGTATCGTTGTTGATGGTCGCGATCGCCGTGGTAGTCTTGTTATTTCTGAGACTACTCAACACGCGGGGCACTGCATGATCGAGTTCTCCGACGTGACCATCCGCTCCGGCGACTTCGTTCTCTCGGATTTGTCATTCACGATTGCAAGCGGCGAGTATGCGGTGTTGATGGGTCGAACCGGCAGCGGTAAAACGACGATCCTCGAAGCGATCTGCGGGTTGCGAACGGTCACCCATGGCTCGATCCGGCTGGACGGCGTTGACATCACCGATTGGTCCCCCGGCGATCGTCAAGTCGGCTACGTCCCGCAAGACCAAGCGTTGTTCCCAACCTTCACGGTCGGCGAACACTTAGCCTTTGCATT
>CAXBHV010001222.1:0-2850 GCA_963974855.1 uncultured Rhodopirellula sp.
CGCCTCAATCTAGAAACGACGTTGGCGTCACTTGATGGAGGCTGCGGAGCACTCGCGTTTTCATCGGGAATGGCCGCGATCCACTGCGTCACGATGTTGCTGCGCAGCGGTGATCATGTCGTCGCCGGTTGCGATTTGTACGGCGGTGCCTATCGTTTGCTGCACAAAATCTGTGATCGTTCTGGAATCGAAGTCACCTTGGTCGACATGACCGATGTTTCCGCAGTTGAATCCGCGATCACTGACAAAACCAAATTGGTGTGGGCCGAAACGATCGGCAATCCACGCCTGTCGATTCCCGATCTTCGCAAGATTGCCAAGGTAGCTAAAGCCAAAAACTGTTTGATTGGTGTCGACAACACGTTCGGAACTCCGGCGCTGATTCGGCCACTCGAAAGTGGCATCGATATCGTCATGCACTCCGCGACCAAGTACTTGGGCGGGCACAGCGATTGTTTGGGGGGCACGTTGGCGGTCAGCGACAAATCGCTTTACGACCAACTGTATTACATTCAAAACGCGACCGGGGCGGTGTTGGATCCGCTGAGTTGTTTCCTGGTTTCTCGCGGTTTAAAAACACTCGATTTGCGAGTCCGCGAACAATCCGCGACGGCGCTACGTTTGTCGCAGTGGCTCGAGTCGCACCCGCGAGTCAAATCGGTTTTGTACCCGGGACTTGCCTCGCATCCCCAGCATTCGCTCGCTGCGGAAACGATGGATGGTGGTTTCGGAGCCATGGTGACGTTCGAATTGGACGCGGATAAGAAGCAAACTGCCAAGGTTTGTGGATCGACGAAACTGTTTCATTTGGCGGTCAGTCTCGGCGCGGTAGAATCGTTGATCGAACAACCTGCAACGATGTCGCACGCCAGTTACGATGCGGCGGATCGCGAGAAGTTTGGTATCACCGATGGACTGATTCGGTTGTCCGTGGGACTCGAGTCGTTCGAAGATTTGCAAAACGATCTGGCGCAAGCGATCGGCTAAGCAAGTCTATCTATAGGAGTATTAATTCTCTTCTTTGGCGTAGCGGAAGTCGTCAAGACTTTCGTCCCCCAGCAAAATCCTCCGAAACTCTTGACGAGTTCCGCTACGAAGTCGTGCACCGCGTTGGGCTCCCATTTACATCAATTTCGCAGGCAGCAGCCTGGGGAACAGTGGTGACGTTCAGCGAGAAGTATCGCAAAAACACTGCATTTTTCGTGAAATTCACGTGAAATCTGCGATCTCCCTAAACCTTTTCAAGAAATTCTCAGACAGCTCTCATTCCGTATTGGTCCAATTTGGGGCATCTGCTAATCTTCGCTTGTCGTTGGTGACGACACTATTTTCGCACCTTGGGGATGCCATGAGGGCAAGCCACCCCTGAGGTCTTTGGTTCATTCAGGTGGAAAGGAGTCCAGCATGGATACCAAGCAGGCTGTAAACACTCACATTCGTTGGATGATTCGCCGAGATATGCCGGCGGTCCTGGGCATCGAGAACAAGAGCTTTGAGTTCGCTTGGACCGAAGACGACTTCATTCGCTGTCTCCGCCAACGCAACTGCATCGGCATGGTCGCCGAAGTGGACGATCAAGTTGTTGGGTTCATGATCTATGAACTTCACAAAAACCGCCTGCACGTCTTGAACTTTGCCGTTCATCCCGACGGACGTCGCAAAGGTGTCGGTCACGCAATGCTAGGCAAGTTGCTGGGCAAACTGTCGCACGAGCGTCGTAACCGCATCATGCTGGAAGTTCGCGAGACCAATCTCGAGGCTCAATTGTTCTTCAAGTCGGTTGGCTTCAAGGCAATTTCGGTGCTCCGTGATTTCTACGAAGACACGGTCGAAGACGCCTACTTGATGCAGTTCCGCTACCAAGCATCGGTCGAAGAACTTGCTCAACCGCACAATCGCATCACGCGAATGGCCGGCTAAACTGTGGGATAGGCTTCCAGCCTGTCATCAGCACCGTAGCGAAACTCGCGACGAGTTTCGTTGAGCAAATGTGGAATAGCCTTCAATCCTGTCATCGCCAAGCACATGCTGCATTGACAGGCTAGAAGCCTATCCGACGTTGGCGTTATCTGGCGTTGGCTTCTTCAACGCGATACATCTCTTTGAACGGCAACTGAATGCCGCCATCGATGGTGATTGTGCTGCCGGTAATGTACTGGCTTTCGGGATCGCACAGAAACACGACACCGCGACCGATTTCTTCGGGTTCGCCAAGCCGTCCGAGCGGCAATTCACTGCCTTTTTGCTCGAGCGTCTCTTCGCTAAAGAATTTTCGTTCCCCAGGAGTATTGGTCCAGCCCGGGTGAATGATGTTGCAGCGAATCCCGTACTGAGCCAATTCGCAAGCGGCGGTCCGTGCCATTTGGTCGTTGGCCGCTTTGGCCATGTTGTAAGCCATTGCACCCGGCATCGCGATGTGCGCGTGCGGACTGCTGACGACGATCAAGTTGCCGCCGTTGCCGGCATCGACAAGCTTCTGGGCGCCGCGGCGGATCAGATAGAACGCGCCCCACATGCTGATGTCGATCGTCTTGCGAAACTCATCTAAATCTGTCGCCAACATCGTGTGTCGATCGCTATAAGCGGCATTGCTGACAACGATATCCAAGCCGCCAAGCAGTTCGGCGGCTTGATCGACCAGATCCTCGGTTTGTTGTTGGTCGGCCAAGTCGGCTGCGACTTTGAACGCCCGCACGCCATGGGCTTCGCATGCCGCGACCGCTTCGTCGGCTTCGCCTTCGTGGCTACGGTAGTTGATCACCACATCAGCCCCCGCTTTGGCGAGTTGGATGGCAATACCACGTCCGATTCCGCGTGAAGCGCCGCTGATGACGGCCCGTTTGCCTTTCA
>CAXBHV010001223.1:0-2847 GCA_963974855.1 uncultured Rhodopirellula sp.
TGCTCAACAATTCAACGTCACGTTGTACCGTTTGTTTTGCATTTCCGGCTGCATCGTCGCCGTTTGCAGCGTCGCCTTGCGCCATTGCCGTTGCCGGCAACAACATGCATGCCAACGCTGCAGCGGTTGCTGTCGTTTTGGACGCTGTCCGCGACCACGGCCATCGCCGACCACGTTCACGAAGCAAAATCATGCCAAGCAGAATCAATAACGCCACGCGAATGCACGTGATGATGCGGTTCATTGTCAACGAGATCAGCACGGGACTAATTTGCTGGTCGGCCGCGACGGGACCGTTCCATGTGCAGACGACATTATTCCAATTCCATTGTGGCTGAGCCGGCCCCGTTTGAATGACCGCCTGAGGGTCGTAGTTCAAGTTCACGGAGATGTCGAAGCGGGGACCAAGTTGCTGGACGCTCGATTGACGACCTCGTCGAGATTTCGATGGCACCCGGTCGCTCAGTGCTTCAGTTTCATCGGCGTATTCCATGTCGACTTCCGCCGAATATGACTCAACTCGAGTTGCTCGTGGACCCTCGGACCCAATCCCGCTCCAGACAAACAGTCCTCGGCTGCCATACGACATTCCCTGAGGCTCAAGCTGGGGATAGATCACGTTTTGCACCTGCATCGCGATGAAGGGAACAACGCAAAGTAGCAGCACGCCGATCGCCACGTACTTCCAGACCGTGATCCATTGTTTGATTTTCACTACCATAACCAGAAAGAAACTGAGCCATCTTCCCATCGCCTACGACTCGCAACAATGCGATCGGCATCAGCAGCAATAGCCATGTGATTCGCGGTGATCCGGGTTCGTGATACGACAATCCAAAGGCGAGCAAGGCAACGATTCCACCGACAAAGCCGAACAGTTTGAACACAGCCAGCGAAAAGACCAACAGCAAGAACAGATCCAGCAGCGACCACGCAGTTAACCAATCGCCTCGCACTTGATCCGTACCAAAAATTGCAAATACACGCCAACCAGGCGGTGTGGTCAATGTCAAACTGAGTGACTCGGCATCAGCTTCCCAGCCGGTTGCCGACAGCGAGTCCGTCGTTGAAACCGTTCCGACAGCTTCCATTTGCAAATTGCGACGACGGATTTCGGTACCACTCTTATCTGTAATCGGGTTGACGGTGATCAATTGAGCTTCGTCATCGACACGAACGGCTCCTAGTTCGTGATTCTCCGCTACATCGAGTCGCCAAATCTGTTGCATTTGGCCGGTCAGCTTGTCGTGATAGGTTATCGTTTCGCCACGCTCGTCAAGCCAAAGCCGACGCGTGATATTCAAACCTTTGCGAGCTTGCTCGCCCATGCCTCGCATTTTTTCCACCAGACGGAACGGCTTGCTGACATCCCACTGATAAACAGGAATGTTTCGCCAATCGTTGGGGTAAGTCGTTTGCGTGACGTCGACCATCGGCAGATCTTCGACTTGCGAAACGCGAAAATCGGGGTCGCTGCGAAGTCCGATCAGTTCCATTTCGGTGAGCGGCTGAGCATTGGGTGCAAAACCAATTTCGCCCGCGTCGTGGGTGCGAAACGCGTCAACGCTAATCGTCCATTTGCCTGCACGCACTTGCGCCTTGATCACACCTTGTTCGTCGATGGCAACGGGGATCGGGCTTTGTACGGTTGCCAATTGCCATCCTGCCGGCAAAACCGAGCCCAGCAGCTCTTCGCGACTTTTGCCGGAAACAGTCAGCTCAATTTGAGTTCGCAACCACAGCGGTATTCCGTCGTCGATTTTGCGATAGACCTTGACGGTCAATAGATCTTTGTCGGTGGGTTCGCTGCGAGAACGCTTCAACCACACTTCCCCCTTTGCATCCCACGTCGGGTTTGCCACATCGGTTCCATTAATCGCCAACGACAAGATACCAATCGATGCAGGAATTTGGATTCGTTGAGGCATCTGATTCCACAAAAAGTCGCCTGACAACTTGCCTGTGCCTTTGGCCAATTTAACGGAAGGGGCACCGCTGCGTTCGACAACGACAACTGGTTCGCCATCCAAGCGAACATTGCTGGGCCAGATCGTGGCGGTACCAGGCAGTGGCATCCATGTTTCCTCGAAGCTTTGGACTTCGAGTTCGAACGAACCGCCCGTTTCGTCTGCAGTCAACGTCAGCGCCGACGGCCAGACACAGATCGCTTCATTGGCGTTGCTGTAGAGTTTCGGACAATCGCGGTTTTGGATGTCCCAAGTCACCCAATCCTGCCAAGGCTTCAGCACATCCGGAATCGGAGGCGATTGGCCGGATGCCGCGGTGAAGGTGAACGCGGTGCTAAACAAGAGCGTGCAGCAAATCACGAATCGACTAAACGAGTACGTCATCAAGCGAGGTGAGAGATGGGGCATCTGAACACAGGTGTGGGAAGTGACGATAAGTTCGAAAGTTTCGGCGAAACAGGCTGCTGGGGCGATGCAATGGGGGCGTCCGGTGCGGACCGTCCCCAAGGTTACGCTTTCCTAGAGCCCACTGTCCTCACTTTCTTCGCGAGAAAAACCCATTTCAGATGCGAATGCAAGGAATAACCGAATTGTAGCGGAACTCGTCAAGAGTTTCGTTCCACAACCGCTTCGTCCCCAAACCCCCGAAAGTCTCGACGACTTCCGCTACGGATGACCCAATGTAGCGGAACTCGTCAAGAGTTTCGTTCCACAACCGCTCCGTCCCCTGACCATCGAAAGTCTCGACGACTTCCGCTACGGTAGACCCGATGTAGCGGAACTCGTCAAGAGTTTCGTCCCACGACCACGTCATCCCCTGACCGTCGAAAGTCTTGACGACTTCCGCTACGGATGACCGGATGTAGCGGAACTCGTCAAG
>CAXBHV010001224.1:0-2846 GCA_963974855.1 uncultured Rhodopirellula sp.
CTTGCACTTCGCCGCGGCGAATTCGCTGCCACTGGAAATGCCGTTCTGACGGAGTCATTTGGCTGTGCAGCACCGCGACCGATTCGAATCGACGTTCGAATCGACCTCGCGTCTGTGGCGTTAGGCTGATTTCGGGAACCATCACGATCGCGCCACGACCAGCACGCACAATCTGTTCAATGGCCTTGATATAAACTTCGGTCTTACCGCTGCCTGTCACGCCGTGTAGCAGAAGCGTTTTTCCCGTGCCTGATTCGATCGCGGCACTAATTCGTTCCAGCGCTGATGTTTGCTCTTCACTTGGAATATGCGTCTGCTGGTTTTCGCCGTCGCCTTTCTGCCAGCGCATCGGCGTTGTTGCAGTCATTTCACGCTGCATCGAAACGTCGATATATCCTTTAGTTTGTAATCCGCTGACGGGGCCCCGTGTGCACTTGGCATGCACCATCAATTCGGATGCCGTCATCGGTCGACCGGCAGCGATCAGGAACCGAAAGGCGGCTTGCTGTTTTTTGGGCAGCAACTCGATCGATTTCTCGTCGCTGCGATCGGGGTTGGGGGTCAAGTAGGCTCGTTCGCGAGTTCCCGCATTCGAACGCACGCTTGATGGGATCAGCGTGTCAAAGACTTGCCCCGTGGGCGCTTGGTAGTAGTGGCTGATCCATAGGACCAAACGCACGAGTGCTGCGTCACACAAGGGTTCATCGTCGAGCACCTCCACGATTTCTCGCAGCGACCCACGTCGTCCCTGAAAACCAATCCGCGTCTCGATGCACCACCCCATCATCGGATGACGACGTTTGCCGAGCGGGACACGTACTCGCATTCCGGGCTTCAAGTGCTCGCGTTCCGTCTCCGGAATTTGGTAATCGTAGGGGCCGTAGGGGGCTTCGCTAAAGACAATACGACCGACCGCAATGTCGTCCTCGACGGTCAATTCCCAAGGCGGTGGTTCCGTCTCGAACAATTCGGCCTGCTGAACCTTCGGGCTCGTGTCTTTTTTAGCCGCATTCTTTTCCGAATCGTCACCAAAGATCGACTTGTCGATCGCCAAATCGGCAGATAGATCAAACGCTTCGGACTTGGTTTCCTCGCGTATCTTCGCCTCATTCGCCGAATCGGATAGCGGGGCGGAAATTGGGTCTTGCTGTACCGGGGCAGATCGTTCGCCGGCGCCGCTGCGATTGTCGATCGCATTCCGATTGGCGTCAGCATCGTGACGCGAAGGAGGACGAGAATCGGAATTGGACATGGTCGGGGGGCCGACGATTGGCGGAACGGGATCGGATGGTAGTGAAGTTAGCATAGTGTATGTTGGATGAAATGAAGATAAGGGAGTGATCGCCAAGTTCCGCCACAACCAGCGTGAACCGCAACAAACACAAACCACTTGGTTCCTTTATTTTCGAGGATTGCCGGACAAGTCTGGTCAATGCTGCCTCCGCAATTTGGCAGTGCGGAGGAAAAGGGTTACTTTTGGCAACGAATAAAGAATCGCGATTGATGAGAATTGGATTGTTCGGCGGATCGTTTGACCCCATTCATGTGGGGCATCTGTGGATCGCCGAAGCGGCGCGAGAAACGCTGATGCTCGACCAAGTACGCTGGGTCCCCACCGCGACGTCGCCCCTAAAACTCGGCGGAGCGGTGGCGTCGGATCAAGATCGAGTCCAGATGTTGAAGCTTGCTTTAGCCGAAAATTCGTACTACGAATTGGACGAGCGAGAGATCAAGCGAGGTGGGGTCAGTTACACCGTGGACACAGTGGCGGAGTTGATCGAGGAAATGCCAGATGCTCAGTTTTTTTTGATCATCGGGAGCGACTCTTTGGCGAGCATTCCGCTGTGGCATCAGCCGAACCGGCTTCTCGAATTGATTACTCCCGCCGTGGTCCAGCGTGGAGGCGAAGATGAGATCGATTTTTCGGTGCTGCAGGGCTTGGTCGATCGTGAGCGGATCGATGTCATTGCATCCCATGTGATCCCGATGCCGATCATCGACGTTTCTAGCAGCGAGCTTCGCGAACGCGTCCGTACGGGCCGAAGTATTCGTTACCGAACTCCGCTTCGCGTCGAAGCGTTAATTCATGAACGGGGCTTGTATTGCGATGAAGGGCAAAACGAAGAGACTTCGAATCGTTAGTTTGCACGATTAAGGGCGTCGGCAAGCTTCGTTGTTTCGCTGACCAGCATGGTCACTCGCTGCTGGATTTCATCGTCGGCTAATCCGTCGCCTTCGAAGGCGTCGCCTGTCGCATAAATAAACCGCGGCACGATGATACAGCGAAAATCGAGCATCAAGCTGTTGGCCAATCCCATTGCTGACATGTAGCTGCCCTGACCACCAGCGGCCAACATCAAACTGACCACTTTGCCCGTCCATGCTCTTCCGGTCAGTTCCACTGCATTCTTTATCGCCGCGTTGACGTCATAGTTGTACACGGGCGAGGCGACGAAAATGGCTTCGGCATGCTGGATCAGCTCTGACAACTCTTTGACATTTGCATCTGCATAGGCTGATGCACCGTCGCACGCCGGGAGCTTTTGGATCACTAAGTCGAAGAGGGTGGCCTCGCGTCCAATCTGCTGAAGTTGTTCCGTACATGCACGAGCAAGGATACGGCTTCGGCTAGTGGGATGCAGGCTAGAGCTGATGACGAGAAACATGAGATTGCGATGGCGTTAGCGACACGTTAGTAGAGGTCTGAGGCCACGAATATTCTCAGACCCGCGGCGTTTTGTCGAGTCGCAAATGCGGTGGTTGTCGGTTTCTGTCGTGAAATGCTTGCTGGCAAATCACGACGTGATCCGCAGGAAAATGCAGCAAATCGCCGTGATTACGTGCCA
>CAXBHV010001225.1:0-2843 GCA_963974855.1 uncultured Rhodopirellula sp.
AGCTCTAGCGGAACGGCCCAAACGCCACCGGAGAGTTCATGTCTTTAAGGAAACATTTTAAAATGGCAAAGTTTATTCCGAATGTTTGCTTTGCAGCTACAACGTTTGTTGTTTAACTTCTCGGCGTGCTTGTATCAGCGAGCCAATGTCGGATTGAGGCTGCGTTAATGTCAAAGTGATCAACATCGCTTCGACGTTCGTGAAAACAACACCGATCATTGCAATGCGTAGTGGCCAAGTGGACCACTGCAGGAACAGGGCAATCACCCCAATCACCATCAAAAACCAGCACGTTTTTGCCGCTCGGGTGTGATAGCTCGGCAATCGGCCGAACTTCACTAGACTCAATCCACATGATCCCGCGTAACTGAGTAAGGCGATACCAATCCAGAGCGATTCTTGAACAAGTAAGTCGCTGTGCAGATAGACGAGCGAAATCAATAGGCAAGCGTAGAGCGTCACGTCCGCCACCGTGTCAATTTTGGGGCCGATCGGCGAACGTTGGTCGAGCAAAATCGCTAACTTGCCGTCGATCCAATCGGTAGCCGCTAGAAACAGGAACAGCCCGACAACCCATTCGGAATGGCCTCGGAATGCAAACCCGACCATGACCCACGAACCGATGAATCGGATAACGCACAGCGCGTTCGGCAGGGTTGCCCACCGATGCGTCGTCGGCGTTGCGGAGACCGCATCGGAATTCGGAGACGGGTTCATACGCAACATCCTTGGAAATAGTAGTAAAAGAGCGGCGCTGTGAAAGTCAGACTGTCGATCCGGTCGAGGATTCCACCTTGACCCGGCAATAGACTGCCACTGTCTTTGACACCCACGTCGCGCTTGACTGCGGACATGTTCAAGTCGCCGAGCTGTCCTGCGATCGACATCAAAAGGCCTGCAATCGCACTTTGCAACGTCGTCATCGGGGTCAGCCAGCTGCCAAGCAGCATCGCAGCGAGAGTGGTGATGATGATTCCGCCCCCAAACCCCTCCCAAGTTTTCTTAGGTGAAACCGGCGTCAGTTTTCGGCGTCCGAATTTGCGTCCCACCAGTGCTTGGGCGATGTCATTCAGTTCAGTAATGGCAATCACGAACAAAAACAATCCGGCGGATCCTGATTCAGGGTTCGTGGACACCGGCAACGTTACCAACAACGCGACGTGGCCAATGGCATAGGTGGTCACAAGTACGGCGAAGGCGATTCGTCCAACTTGGCGAAGAAACGCTTTGGTTTGACCTTTGAGAATCAACAACGACGAAGGTATCGCGATCGCCATTAAGGGCAGCAATGAGATGAAAAGGAAGTTCCACTGAAGTGCAACCACAACGTAACTGGAAACGATCAATCCATAGCAGGCTAACGTCAACGATCGAGGAATCGGCGGCGTCATTGGTAGAGCTGCAAATTCTCGCATCGACAATAGACTTGCTAATCCGATCGAGGTGACCATGGCGATCGGGCCCAGCAGCGCGGATGTGACCACCACCAGGGTTACGATCCACCAGCTTCTCAGGCTACGAAGCCGCGATTGGGCAATCTCTTTGGATTGGCCACGAATGGCATTCAATCGGATCAATGTCCCCATCAATAGCGTGGCAACCGCTACGATCGCGGCGCTGAGGACATTCGGTGGTAGCGTAGTCGAGTACATCAGATGAACTAAGCAGGTAGGCAGGAATCATTGGGTGAAATTCCGTTAGGCGTTTGGGCGAAAGCCCCGGTTCAGCGCCGGAAACGTCGGAAGAATAACTGGCGGCGTCTTCCGTAGTAGACGAGTTCCGTAGTGGACGAGGCAACGAGTCCTTTTTGGCTCAGTGAAGCTGCAGGACTCGTAGCCTCGTCCACTACCGCCCGCCATTTATTGTTCCGAACATCCTTAGCAGGTTGTTGACTTTTTCAAAATGCAACTCGCAGTTGTGAGCCGTGGGCCGTAAGGCACCGGGTAATGCGTGGCACCCGGCCGCTCACGCGCGAGCGGCTCACTAAACCGACAACCCGCTAGCTCCGTCGGCTCATAAAAGGATCGACGTTTTATCCTCATATACCGCCTCATATACCGACCAACCTGTTTTAGGGATTTACGAGCGAGAATTGAGCGAATCCTGTTCCAAGTCTTTTGGACTATGCGGAAACCGTCGTCGAACCCAACGCGTCACAACCGGTACCACCGCAAAGAGCGAAAGTAGCACCATCAACTTCACATTGATCAAGCTCCAAATGCCTTCATCTGCCATCGTTCGCAGCGTCGGCAGTTGGGCGCCGGCAAGCACAAACACGGTTGTCCCTGGTAACATGCCCACCAGCGTTGTCCAAGCGAACGTCGTGACAGGAATCTTGGTCGCACCCGACGCATAATTGATCAGTGTGTAGGGTGCATGCACCAGACGAAGCGAAAGTAGGTAGCTGCCACCATTTCTCGAGATCGCCCGATCAATCGCACGGATCACCTTGGACAGTTTTGCCTCAACGATTTCACGTAAGAAATAGCGAACGACTAAAAAACTGATCACCGCGGCAACCGTTAACGCCATGCTTGAGATAAGCAAAGCGAGCCAAAATCCAAATAGCCATCCGTAGATGATCGACTTCCCCGTCGTGCCTGGCACCAACGACAACGCTAAGTACGCTGCGAAACCTGCCACCGGAGCCCAAAGCGGATGCTGCCGCACAAAGGTTCGGAATTCATCCTCTCGTTCTAAAATAGGATCCAGTGACACCTGATCTCCCCACGCCCACCATCCGACGGCGGCGATCAGCAACACTAGACCGACAATGCACACGCGCCAGTGCATGGATTACCGCTTTATGAACGCGACGTCGAAGCACGAACGACGGGGCGTTT
>CAXBHV010001226.1:0-2841 GCA_963974855.1 uncultured Rhodopirellula sp.
GGCCGATCGCGCCGTCGAATTCATCCGTGAACACGCAGATGAACCCTTTTGTTACCACCTAAGCATTCCTGATCCTCACGGTCCAAACACGGTCCGTGAACCGTATGACACGATGTTTGCCGACATGGCGATTCGGCCGCCATTGTCGTTTTCGATGAGCCGTGACAATCCCGCCTGGGCTGCCGCGACCGGAAAAAGTGCGGCACTGAAGTTCAACCCATCGTTGATGCAACTGTATTTCGGCATGGTGCGTTGCATTGATGACAACGTCGGCAAGATCTTAATGACGCTCGACGAATTGCAGTTGACCGACAACACCATCGTCGTATTCACGTCGGATCACGGTGACTTGTGTTTCGAGCATGGTCGTTTGAACAAAGGCAACCCCTACGAGGGAAGTGCGAAAATTCCCATGCTGATCGCCGCCCCTGGAATCATTCCCGCAGGCACTCGTGTTGACCAGGCTCTTGGTACTGTCGACTTCGCGCCCACATTGTTGGCACTGCTTGGAAAGGAATTGCCGGATGCTGCCGAAGGCCGTGATGCATCGGCATTGTTAACGGGAAAGGCAGCATCGAACTTAGATGACGTCGCCATCCTGCAGTCGTCTGGGCTGAAGCCCGCATGGTTTGCCGTGATCAACGACCGCTATAAATTGGTCCTTTCGGTCGCCGATCGTCCATGGCTGTTTGATCTACAACAGGATCCCGATGAGCTTCGGAATTCGATTGACGATCCTGGAAACAAGGATGTCGTTCGCAAACTGGCGGCTGCTTTGCAGGACTATGTTTCGAAGCAAGACGCAAGTTTTATCCACAACAAGATCGCACCGCAGCTACGTGAACTTACAACCAACTAAGGCTCCGGTGCATTGGCAGTGTATCAGTGAGCCGTGGGCCGTGAGGCACCGGGTAACGCACGGGACGCACCCGCTCGCATCCGGGCCCGGCAAACCATAACCCGACGCGTCAGCGAGGGACCGCATCAAAATCCATTTTCTCTCCCTTACGCTCAGGGTTTTGGAAAACTTGCGACTTCAAAATTTGCGAATCGGGCTACAATGTTGACTGCCCAATGTCTAAATTGGACTCGCGCTACCGGCGGCTCCATCTTGCTAAAAAATCTTATCAATCAACGAGGCGAATGTATGTTCAAACCGCTTGTGACCTTCGTCGGCTTGTTGCTCGCCTCGCTATTCGCAACCCCGGCGGTGGCCAACGAACGACCCAACATCGTCCTCCTATTAGCGGACGATCTTGGCTGGACCGGGCTGGGATGCTTTGGCAGCGATCTCTACGAAACGCCTCACTTGGATGCGTTAGCCGGCCGCGGTCTGAAGTTCACAAACGCCTATGCGGCTTGCACCGTTTGCTCGCCGACCCGCGCGTCGATCATGACTGGCAAGTATCCTGCTCGGCTACATCTGACCGACTTTATCGCGGGTCAAAACCGTCCCTACGCGAAACTGCAAATTCCGGATTGGACCAAACGTCTTGGTGGTAAAGAGACAACGATTGCCGAGGTGCTAAAGGGCAGCGGTTATCGCACCGGTCAAGGGTTTGACGTTTCCTACGAGCGTCCGCCTGGAGCGAAGGGATACCTGTTGAAGACGCCATCGGTGGGCGAATCAAAATCCAGCTACCTAACCGACTTGTTGACCGACAAAGCGTGCGAATTTATTGATCAGTCGAAATCGGAACCGTTCTTCTTGTATTTCGCCTACCACGTGCCTCACACGCCGATCCAAGGCCGTCCTGATCTGGTTGACTACTTTACATCAAAGGTCGATCCGAACGCGATACACAAAAATCCAAGCTACGCCGCCATGGTCGCCAGTTTGGACCAAAGCGTTGGCCGCATCGTCGCGCAACTCGAAAGGAACAACCTGGCCAACAACACAATGATCCTTTTTGTTAGCGATAACGGTGGCTTGACGCAGCGTAACGGAAAACACGATGGTTTTACCGAGAATCTGCCGCTTCGTCGTGGCAAAGGTTCCGCCTACGAAGGTGGCGTCCGCGTTCCCGCGATCGCGTATTGGCCTGGGGTAACGCAGGCCGGATCCGTTTGCGATGAACCAATCATCACGATGGATCTGTTTCCCACGCTCCAGCAACTCGCTGGGATCGCAGTGAGTCAAACACAACCAAACGATGGACTCAGCTTGGTCCCGCTGCTACGCGACCCACAGCACCGTTTTGATCGCGACTTGTTCTGGCATTACCCGCATTACCACGCTGGCGGTGATTCGCCCTACAGTGCCATCCGATCGGGCAATTATCGCTTGATCGAGTTCCATGAAGACAAGCGTGTCGAGCTGTATGATCTGTCCCGCGACATCGGCGAGCAAAATGACTTATCTGAAACCTTGCCGGCGAAGACGTCAGAGCTAAAAGACAAACTGCACAAGTGGCGTGAATCCGTCAACGCCCAAATGCCCTCGGCGAATCCCAATTTTGATCCCACTCGCCAGCAAGAAGTGGAGCGTCAACCAAAGTCAAAACGCCCCCAATCTTCGTAGTCGATGTTGTTACGGATCCATTTCCCTGATCTCGTCTGCTCGGCCACTTCTCGTCAATCACGACCACCGAATCAACCACTTCACGCCGTCCATCGTCTCGCTCGCCGAGCTTTTATTCCTCGTACATTGCCAACCAAGGCGGTCCCAATGAATTGTTCCCGTATTTTCCATTTCGTTATTCTCGTATTGACATTCGCCGTCACTTCCTATGCAGCCGATCGTAAACCAAACATCATTTACGTGATGCTGGATGACGCAGGCTACGCGGATTTCGGGGCGATGGGATCGACCGAAATTCAAACACCGAACTTTGATCGTAT
>CAXBHV010001227.1:0-2838 GCA_963974855.1 uncultured Rhodopirellula sp.
TCAACAACTGGCTAACGCCGCTTCCTTAATTTGTGCTCAAATGCCTTGCGCGTGACATCGCTCCAAAGACGTGCTAACATTCTGGCATTACGCTCCAGCATCTGAGTAGATCACGCCGAAGACCACGGACGAGGCCAAGAAAACTCTCGTCGGTGCCGCTTCGGCAATGGTTTTTTTGTGAGTCAACCGCAATGACTCACCTCAGATAAAGGATTTTCGTGAACAAATTTCGTCAAGTAATTGGCTTTGTAACGCCGGACTTAAGTGATCCAAGTCCATCAGGGCTTTCACAAGAAGCGCAAGACATTGCTTTTTATCCAGCGATAGTACTTGCATCAGCAGCTCTAATTTGGATTTTCGTCGAATGGTTGAATGCTAGGAAGGTGCTGAAACCAACTCGTGATATCAATGATGACTTGAAGACCCACGAGAAGTATTAGAATGCTCCAAATAGCGATGAAGGTATAGACCAGCCGGCGCATCCATCTCTGAGCGCTACGGTGTGTTTCTTCGGAGTTGCCACCGCAGGGCGTGTCCAAAATGTATTTTGCAGTTTGCGGCACCGCTCTTTTCCAATCTTTGGCTATCGCCACGCACTGATTAATCACCCGTTGTTCTGCGGAAAACGCTGCTTCTGTAAGCCAGAGCGTAAGTAAGGAAACGTACAATCCTCCGATCGACGCGATTAGCGAAAACACCCAAACGTCAAGTTTTGCAAATAATGCAATCAGCGCACTGTTTGCAAACATGAACCACATAAACCGGGAGTTAACCCAATTCGATTCATGCTGAACGTGGCTGAAGTAAAGCGAGTAGAGTCGCTCAAATGGAACCTCGTCATTATGCTGACCATTTACGATCGACCTTAGCAACAAAGCAGTTTCAGTCGCTGTGACAGAAGAAATCGTTGTTGCACCAAAGACGACGCAAATACGCTGAGTCTTGACGCTCTTCCTTACTCCCATAGACGCGGTATCGATCCTAGATTGCACCCCATCTTTCCAAGTACCACACTCGCACTCGAACTCGTTTGATTGTGCTCGAACGACTTCGAGGAACGATTGATTTTCACCAACGAGGTAAACGGTTGCGATCGAAGGCAACACGGACTTTAGCGAATTTTTTAGTTCTTCAGCCGTCCCTGTAGCGAGCAACTTGGAATCAACGATTCCCCAGTCCAGATGCATTGCGGCGTCCTCGGCGGCTTTCAACGTATCGCTGGAATGGGAAACAAAGCAAACTTCGCGGTTCATTTACGTACTTGCATTCATCAAAGGTGGGTGGGCTCGTGAGCAGTCATTTTAGTTCAGAATCGGACTGCATTGGTTGCCAATGAATCGAGAAACTTTCTGACAACAGTCACCCGCCCGTTGCCTTCTCGACGGTTAGCGGCGAGTCAATCCTCGCCAAGCTCGGACTCGTCTGTGTGACCAGAAATAAGAAAGAGGGAAGTGCCTTGAGCCAGTTCTCGGAAGCCACTCCCATCAAATTGGCCGCTGTCGGTCTATGCTGCGTATGACTGCTGACGTTCAAGCCTTGCGTCTCCCGCTTGTTGCTCCATCATAACGATGACCTTCGATGCAGTTTCGTGAATCCTGACGAGGGACTGAGTGAGTTGCCTCGAATCACCCTGATGCAATGCGATGTAATCGGCACTCCGATCGAAGTGATCGATTCCGAAAGCCTGAGACACGACGCATGCCACTGCTTCGGCTTCAGTTTCCACCAATGTCTTCCTGTCGCGGTTTCCGAAGGGAATGTCCTTGTGCATCATTTCATGAGCCAATTCATGTAGCAGAACTCGGAATGCGTGTGAGTCGTCGAGATTGTCCTGAACACGAACCTCGCCGCCAAGCGAGTACCCTTGGACCGACTCCGGTAACCGCGTGAATACCACCTCGATCTCAAGCTTTCGATAAACGTTCAGCAACGTGTCGAGACTTTCACCTGGATTTCCAATGATTGGCGCGAGATCGACCAGCGGTTCCCCATCGGTTTGCGAAACGTCAAAGACGTAACTGATCCGGAAATTTGTTGCCATTCGTTTTCTGTCTGCTTTCTCCGATGCATCGCCTGATGCTTCATCGTTTCCGGTCGCACTGCGTCCAGCGGTCATCGGTGCGAATATCGCAATTCCTTTCTCACCCTTCCTGACCCACCGCATGCGTTTTCTCCACGCATGGAATCCTGCAACGACAGTCGCATCGGGAAACTGTTCTTGGATCAAGACGATGTTTCTAAATGAGTAGCGATGGAACTGGGCGGCTACTGCGAGGTGTCGTTCGATTATCTCGCGTCGACCGTCGAGAAGTGCTTGATTAAGTCGCTCGATTGAGTCGGATACGGTTGTGATTGCATTTTGCATGTTCATAGTTGTCATTTCCTTAGCTCTGAACCGGCGATTCAGAGAGATTTGTTCTCAATTAGTGAGCCTGCCGTTGGCTCGTCAAGAACCTGTCCACGGCAAGTCAAGGTGGAGTCTTTCGCGGAACGCGAAAGCAGCAGCGGTCACGAGCGATCGGATGATCGCGAGAGAGAAGCCCCGCATTGCCGAGGCTTCAGCGGACCTTGACGCCGTGGCACAATGGGACAAGCCGACGGAAAGAAACCATTCAGCATTCGCCTTCGTTTACAGTCGGGGCCGGTCGTTACCAGCTAACCGATTCTTCTCGAAGTGATAGAAAATCTCGGTCAGTGACAATTATGTGATCCAGAATCGGGATCGCCATGACGCCACCCGCGTCTTTCATTCGGCGGGTAATTTCACGATCTTGGTAGCTTGGTTCCAAAGTGCCACTTGGATGGTTGTGTGCGAGAATGATGCTTATCGCACCGATG
>CAXBHV010001228.1:0-2837 GCA_963974855.1 uncultured Rhodopirellula sp.
GAGTCGGCAATCCAGCGCGGGAAACAACGAGCCGAACAGAAAGCGTCCATCGAACGTCAACAGGAAATGAGCGCCGAAGAACTTCGGCGAATGCATACGTCGTATCGATTGTCGCTATCGGAGCATATTGAGAAGGCGGTGCACCGCGTCGCTGATCATTTCCCCGGCTTTCGCACCGAATCGCTGTTCGGCGAAAACGGTTGGGGTGGTGCATGCTATCGCGATGACCTGCGAATCGAAGCGGGCAAGCGAAGCAATCAGTACAGCCGTCTGGAAATGATGATTCGGCCCTACAGCGATCTGAACGTGCTCGAGCTTAAAGGCAAAGGCACGGTGATGAATCGCGAGCTATTCAACCGCAATCATTTTGTCACCATCGCTGAGGTAAACGAGGCTGATTTCCTTCGCATCATCGACGCGTGGGCGATTGAATACGCGGAAGTCTACGCGACCAAAAGCATGTAGCTCGTGAAACTCGCAGCGAGTTTCGTTTGGCGGATGTAATGCCGAAAGCCTTGCTGACTTTCGCGGCGCTAACGCCGCTTCTAGAGCAATTTGACGGGTGACGTGGGATTCAGTCTTAGCTGCGTTCGCCAGAACGTGGTCCACCGTCTGGCGACGGTGGCTACAGACGAGTAAAAACGCTTCAGCGTGGTTTACTGGGCGACCATCCGTAGACGTCGGTTAGAGCACCCACCACGACATCGCACAATTGATTCAGACGAATTGGCTTACTCAATACCTGGTAAGCTTTCATCGATTCAGCTTCACGTCGAATCTGCTCGTCCAATTCCGCCGACATCAGCACACAAGCGGGACGATCCGGGGTATCGACGAGCTGCCTCATCAAATCGAGTCCCGTGACCCGCGGCATATGGACGTCGACCAAAGCCAAGTGGACTCGCCGTTTGCGAATCACATCCAACGCTTCATCGCCATCGCTCGCTTCGCTGACCTGAAACCCACGGCGTTTAAGTCCTTCGCAAACGACGCGTCGAAATGCGGAGTCATCGTCGGTAACGAGCAAGTTTGGCACAATCATAATCAGAACGTCCTCCGCTTGTTCGATCCCAAGTCCTACAAGCCCACGGGGCACTGCCAAACGGGCAGCCAGCTAGTACACTATTATAGCTTAGCAACTTTGATGCCGGTGCCATTATAATCGCTGGCGGCTTCCATTTGCGTCGTTCCGAATAGGCTGCTTGTGAGCTCTTCTCCGTCAAAACCACCTGCGACGACTTCGTCGCATCGACCCGACGCCTCGCCAGCGGCAGCCGCTGCGGTGGGGGAACTCGCCAAACGGATCATCGGCAACGTCGAACTGGCTATCGTGGGCAAGCGAAAACAGTGTGTTTTGTCGCTGGTGGCATGGCTGAGTGGTGGACATATATTGCTCGAAGATGTCCCCGGCGTCGCAAAGACGATGCTCGCTCGTGCGTTGGCACGTAGTGTCGGATGCAAGTTCAAACGGGTTCAGTGTACGCCCGACCTGCTGCCATCGGATGTCACCGGGACTTCGATTTTTAATCAGAAAACGGCAGAGTTCGAATTTCGTCCTGGCCCCGTGTTCACTCAGATTCTGTTGGCTGACGAGATCAATCGGGCCACTCCGCGAACACAGGCATCGCTGTTGGAAGCGATGGCGAACTGCTGCAAGGTGCCCATCCCGTGGATGGATTGAGGGCGGTCGCAGCGGCTGAGGAGTTGGTGCAGGCACAGTTGGAGATCAAGAAGATTCACGTGGATCCACGCGTTCGTCAATACCTGCTGCAGATCGTCCATCAAACACGTGTGCACGAAGACCTTGCGCTCGGTGGCAGCCCGCGAGCCACGATCGCCTTGTTTCGCTGTGCACAAGCGATGGCAGCGATCCGCGGCCGAGCATTTGTGTTGCCCGACGATGTCAAACGAATCGTTGCGCCGGTGATGAATCACCGCTTGATCGTCCGCCCCGAAAGCCGGCTGCGGAAGGTGACAGCGGAGAAGATCGTCGAAGAGATTCTCAGCGAAATCGCAGTGCCCACGATCGAAGCCGCATGATTTTTGCCTCGTGCGCTGCGGTTAGCTGACGGGCTGGCAATTGGCGGACAAGTGCGTGCCGCATCGCTAGGTGACGAACGGCATAACGCGGCGTCCCTTCACTTCAGCCCCTAACCGGACTGATTCTAAGGCAACCAACGATACATACTAGCCGCGACAGCGGATGTAGGGCCGGTTCCCACCGGCCAATCGCAACCCGATGCGTGAGCGAGGGACCGCGACAAGATCGATATTCTCTTGCTATCGCATTGGGGGGTATGGAAAAACTCGCAACTTCAAATTGCGCAAGCTAGGGTAGCCGCCAATCTTGGGCTATCGCCGTTTGAATGTGTCACCGAAACGTGTCAAGCGCGAAGTCGTAGGTGTTGAGGTGCCCCACTACCACGGAATCATAACCTGTCTTCTGAACTGGCTGGTATCCGCCAGCAAGATTCCAGACGATCGGCACCGACGCTTTGCGGCAGGATGAGAATATAATCGAATCGCGTATTCCGGCTTCAGCAAGCGTCGTCGAACGTGTTGGGATCAACGTTCGATACCAAACGCACAAAGTCGTCATCGTGCGTTCCGCTCCAGCATTCCCAAGGAAGAGGCTCGAAACCATCATTTGCATGGAAGTCCGCGGATTGACGCAGTGCGCAGATCAATCGGTGCGTCTTTTCGTGAGAAGGAATCGTCAAATCAGAATCGCTGACGATCATCTCATCGCGAAAAAAAGTTTGCATAGTATATCTGTCCGATATGACGAACGGCGGTCGTTTCCGAGAAATGCCAATCGAGTCTCCATTTGTAAACAC
>CAXBHV010001229.1:0-2830 GCA_963974855.1 uncultured Rhodopirellula sp.
TGTGAGCCGTGGGCCGTAAGGCACCGGGTAATGCGTGGAACCCGGCCGCTCACGCGCAAGCGGCTCACTAAATCAACAAGCAGGTAACATGCCCGCGGCTAGCGCCGTCGGCTCAGATCATTGTGTGCAATGACTTATATTGTCCTGCTTAAAAGAGGGAAAAAGACTTCGTGCACTTGTTCATCAAGCACATCCTGGGGACGCCTCATCGCAATTGATAAACCGATCCCGCACGTCCCACCAGCAACGGATCAATGTCTTTAATCTTCGCTTGGTCCTTGCCGTCGTAGGCAAGACGCTGCAAAACATATCGCAAGCAATTCAGACGAGCACGTTTCTTGCAGTCCGATTTGATCACGATCCAAGGTGACTCTGGGATATCCGTATAATGGAACATCGCTTCCTTGGCATGAGTGTATTCGTCCCATTTGTCCAGAGACGCCAAGTCGATCGGCGACAACTTCCATTGTTTCAATGGATGGATTTTTCTCGCGTCGAAACGACGTTGCTGTTCCTCTCGACTGACCGAGAACCAAAACTTGATCAAGTGCGTTCCGCTGCGAATCAGACTTTTTTCAAACTCGGGCACCTGATGCATAAAATTGCGATGTTCTTCTTCGGTACAGAAACCCATCACCCGCTCCACACCTGCTCTGTTGTACCACGACCGATCGAACAACACGATTTCGCCAGTGGTGGGCAGGTGTTCGACATAGCGTTGAAAGTACCACTGGCCCCGCTCGACTTCACTAGGTTTCTCTAGCGCGACCACTCGCGCCCCCCGCGGATTCAAATGCTCCATGAATCGTTTGATTGAGCCTCCTTTTCCAGCGGCGTCGCGGCCTTCGAACAGAATCACTACTTTTCGTCCGGTCTTCTTGACCCACGATTGCAACTTCAGTAGTTCCACTTGCAGTCGGTACTTTTCTTTTTCGTACGACTTGCGAGTCTTCAAGTTCTTGTATGGATAAACTCCCTCACGCCAGTTGGATGCCAAGTCGTCTTCCGGCTCGGGACCATCGAAGCGCTGTGCGTATGGCTGGCGGAGCAAGGCATTGCGAAGCACTTCGGCGTCATCGGTTGAAGCGCCGTCAAGAATGCCATGCAAGACTCGCGCAAGTGTTTCGACATCGTAGGGAGGCGCGCCGCCGATGATGTCTTTGACCGCATTGACCTTCGCTTCCTGCGCTGCCGTGATCGCCTTGTTCACGGTGTACCGTTCAATTCCAGCAGCCGTCCTGGCCGATGGCACGTCACCCGATTTGGCAGGCCGCTGTTTCCCATCTGATGATTTCTTCGCTCTGCCATTACTTGTTCCATTCACTTCGGATGAGAGGGGGACTTCGCTCATAAAATCGTTTCTGCCGTACTTGTAATGGGGTGGGACTGATGTGAGTCGACGGGAATCCCTTGATCGTAGGGAACCCAGGCAAATCACATGCCGAGCGGACGGTCTCGCTCGATCCGTCCCCCTTTGTGCACCTTTACTGACAAACGAGTGGCCGTCTGACTTGAAGTGCGCGAATGGTCTCAGGCAGGTGTTCTGTCGTGCACGGTTGTGGGTTGGCGCTAGCTCGTTTTGAGCGGCTGACGGACCAAGGTGCGGAAAAAGCAGTCCAGTTGGAAACGGCCCTACTCAACTGACGCAATTGATTCAGCTACCATGTGTGATTCAACACGCATTCTGAATCAAATCAAACAGTGTGATCCGGCGGCATCATCGCAGTTGCTACCGTTGGTTTACGAACCGCTTCGGGATTTAGCTCGCTACGTTTGGGGTAGGCCAGTCTGCCCCTGACTGAACAACCACACTCAAAAATTCGTCCCACCACTCCGATCAAGCATTCGCGAAAAGCATTGAAGCCACAAAATCATGATTAAAATCGGCAGGACGTATAATTTAGAAGTGGTCAAGGAGACTGAATTCGGAGTCTATTTAGATGCCGAAAATCTGGGCGAGATCTTGCTCCCGAAAAAGCATACTCCAGACAACTTGAGTGTCGGTGATACGGTCGAAGTCTTTCTCTACCTCGACTCCGAAGATCGGCCCATCGCGACCACTCAAACTCCGAAAGCGGAAGTTGGCGAATTCGCGTATTTGAAAGTAAAAGAAAATACTCAGTTCGGTGCGTTCTTGGATTGGGGATTGGACAAGGACCTCTTGGTCCCTTTTGCGGAACAGCATCGCCCGATGAACGTGGGGCATTCCTACATCGTGTTTCTGTATCTCGACAACCAAGGTCGGATCGCCGCGACATCAAAGATTGACAAAGTCGTGAAGGAAGATGATCAACACGACTTTTGTCCGCAGCAGCAAGTCGATTTGATTATTGGAAACAGTACGGAACTGGGCTACAAAGCGATTGTGGACCAGAGCCATTGGGGCTTGTTGTACAAAGACGAAGTGGATCAACGGCTCAGTTTTGGGCAGAGCATTCAAGGATATATCAAATACATTCGCGAAGACGGAAAAATTGACTTGAGCCTGAAGAGTGGTCGGCAAATCCGCGACAACTACAGTCAAGTCATTCTCGACTTCTTACGCGACCACGATGGGTTTGCGTCCGTTCATGACAAGTCACCTCCAGCACAGATTTCCAAGCTGTTCGGGATGAGCAAAGGACAATTCAAAAAGGCGATAGGGGGCCTCTATAAACAGAAAGTCATTACGATCGAGAAGGATGGAATACGATTGGTTTGATCAATTACTTGGTGTGATCGATCTTGGTCAAGTAATGTTGGCATACCGAATTTAGGTACTGTTCGGAAATAACTTCGTCATTCGAGTTTTGTGACAAATCACGCGGGTGAAGTGTTTTCTCTGTAGTGG
>CAXBHV010001230.1:0-2828 GCA_963974855.1 uncultured Rhodopirellula sp.
CGCCGAGGAGAATGCGAACTTTGTCGATCAATGGACCGAACTCGCCGAAGCGTACCAATCGTTGTCGGATCGGGTCGACAAGTTGGTCAGCAAACTGAACACGACCACGCGTGATTATCAGGATGTCCGCACCAAGCTTGATCATTACGGATTGACCCCGACGGTCGGTTTGCTGCTGCGACACAAAAAGGAACAGCTCGACGCATGGCAGGTCAACGATTCAGTTACATTGTTTGTCACCGAAGAACTTGGGCGTTCGCGTCAACAACAGCTTGAACTTGACATGGTCCGTTACGACGGCGCCAGTGTCAACTCGCAGACCGACGAGATTCTGGCCGCAGCCGGTTTGGATTCGGCCAGTGTGCAAAGTGTGGTGGTCGCATCCCAGGTACGGAGTTTGCTACAGCAACGCCAGCAATGGCTGACCGTGCTTGGTCAAGGCTATTCAGACTATCAACGAAAATTAGGCGAGCTCGATTCGACGACCACCGAATCGGTGACGCTGACGAACCAGTACCGCAAACTGATCGATCGTCATGTGACTTGGATTCGCAGCGGCGACCCGATCAGCGTTGGAGATGTGCGAAATTTGGGAGACGGATTAGGGGCGTTGTTCGATTTTCGCCGCAGTAGCGAATTGGGTTATTCGATCAAGCAAAAATGGCAAGCCAATCCGGTCAGTGGCATCGGTTTGTTGGTTTGGATTGTCTTGATTTTTGTGACGCGATGGCGAACAAAATCTTGGCTGATCGACATCGGCAGCCGAAAACGGATGCGAGACGCGACGCCGGATTCACGCAAATTGGCGACCGCTGTGCTCACCACGCTGGTCGCTGCCGCGTTTCCGACGCTCTTGTATGTGATCGCGCGTTGGTTGGGCACCGGCATCGTGTCCGAACTAACGCTGCAAACATCGAGCGGGTTCTACGCAGCGAGTTTGGTGGCGTTGATGGTCGAAGTACCGCGGCAATTGCTTCGCAGCTATGGATACATCGACAAATACGTCGCGATCGAATTGCCAGGTCGCGAACGTGCGACCGCGTACTTGGTGTTAATCGGATTTGGCTTGGTGTTAGCCGCCTATGTCATAACGCTAATGAGTTTGCTGGACCACGGATTGTGGCGAGACTCGGTTGCCCGATTCGGGTTTATCGCGACCATGCTCGTGGTGGCCTGGACCGCTCACCTTTCGCTACGACCGACTGGCGGTTTTCTCGAACCGTTCATCGCCAAGTTCGGCGGCAGTGTCATTCATCGAGTGCGATTTGTGATCTACATCGCTGGCGTTGGATTCCCGTTAGCGATGGTCGCCCTTTCCTCGTTGGGTTACGGATACACCGCGAATGAGTTCGTTCAGAGAGCGATCATTACGCTGGTCAGTCTGATGATTGCAGCAACATTATGGTCCGGCGTAAAAATTGCCTCGGCGCACGTTTGGCAGATGCTGACGGGAACCGCTGCACCGCAACAATACGACGAATTCGGTCGCGTTCCTGCGGGGGGCACTGCGGGGTCACAGGTGACTGGAGTGTTGGGCGAGCATTTCTTGGAACTGAAACATCATCTGGCATTCCTTTGTCAATGTGCGTTGGTGACCGGAGCGATTGTTTGTTTTGGTTGGCTGTGGATTGACGTTTTCCCAAACGTCCGCATGGGCAATCCCGTCGTCTGGACGGTGCAAGACACGGTGACGGTATCGTCGCTGGATGCCGCGGGTGAAACCGTGACAAGCTCGGTCGTGGAAAACACGCCGATCACGGCGCTTCATCTGCTGCTCGCCGCAGCAACCTTATTTGTCGCGTTCCAGTTAGCCAAGTTGCTGCCGGCACTATTCGATGCGTTGGTGCTGCAGCGAGTTTCGTTCGACGAAGGGATGGAGCATTTTACGTTGGTGCTCGGACGTTGTTTGTTGTTTGGAATCGGTGCCTTAGTCGCCAGCCAATGGGTGGGCGTACGCTGGCACACGATCCAGTGGTTAGCCGTCGGGCTGACGATCGGCTTAGGATTCGGGCTGCAAGACATGGTGCGAAACCTGTTCGGCGGCCTGATCGTGTTGTTCGAGAAACCGGCACGACTAGGCGACTTGATCACTGTTGGACGTGTCACCGGTCGTGTGGCGGCACAAAAATTTCGCACCACGGTATTGTCGGACGACGAAGGCCGCGAGGTCATCATTCCGAACAAGAATTTTGTCAGCGAAGATGTCGTCAACTGGATGGGCGCGGGCCGCTTGAACGTGATTCCGATCGAAGTCGCGGTCAATCGCGATGAACGGCCTGCGGATATTTGTCGGACGTTGCAAGAGTTGGTGATCGATCAACCGGACGTGCTGCTGACGCCGGCCCCGCAAGCGACATTGGTTTGCGTTGGCAAAACCTCGCAGCGAATCGAAGTTCGGGCGTGGATCGAAGAAGGCCAAGATCCATCACGCTTCCGCGATTCGCTGTTGAAGATTGTCAAACAATTTTTGCGTGAGAAAGAATTGCTGGTGGCAACCCAGCCCACGCAGCCTGCGATGCGTGAAGCGAGCGAAGATAATTTGCTCACCGGCGACTATCGATCTCGCAGCAGTCGCACTCGCAAACGTTCGGCGTAAGCGGTCCGCTTGCTATCGAGTGCCTCACGGAATCGCGGCTTGTTTGCTACACTGAAACGAATCTCAGTTAGCGAAAATGGCGACTTGGCAACACAACTGATGGTCGTGATTGCGAATCGCCAATTCCCAACGGCAAGGAACTTTTCAGATGCCGACGCGTAACCTCGATAAAATCTTCAAACCCAAAAGTGTTGCCGTCATCGGTGCCAGCAACCGTGATGAAAGTGTGGGC
>CAXBHV010001231.1:0-2827 GCA_963974855.1 uncultured Rhodopirellula sp.
TTCCAAGCGATGGAGTAATTGATCGAGCAAATGATCCGACTCCAATGCACAGGCGAGTGCTTCCTGGAATGTGGGATTGCTCCAACAGCGGCAGTCACTCGCATGCGTTACTTCTTGGCTCAACACCGGCCCCGAGGTCAAGTAGGTCGTGTGCTGTGGATCAAGCTGCTGCATTTCGCCTCGAACCACACTCAGCGAATGATCTTCAAGCTCGACCAAATGTTTCAGCAATATCTGAGCCATCGCATCGGTCGCTTCGCTGGCGAGCCGGCCGTAAGTTGCATGACGTTCATCGTGATACTTTTCAAGCAACTGCACTATATCGTAAACGGTACGCGGATTGTCCATCGTTCTTTTCTCCAGATTATGTCCGATGCCGAACCTTGAGTACTGGATAAATGTCGCAAATGCTGGGCCGATAAACAGGAGTGTCCGATAAATGATCCGAAGTTGACGGGCGCGTCCTGCGCCAGGACCATCCTGGAGGGCCAGTTATTGGCAGGCGTTCCAAACTCGTCGCGAGCTGAGCGTGAACTTCACCAGCGTTTTGCAGCGAATTGCGGATAACGCGACGACGATCGAAGGCACGAATCCACCCCGCTCGCTTCGTCCACTACAACCAAACCTTGGATTCAAGGCTGGCAATAAGCAATTCTGGCGATCGTTTGCCGCAGTGTTGGCAGGACATCGTCAATGAACCAAGGATTGTGTTTGAGCCAACCGTTGTTTCGGGGGCTGGGATGCGGGAGCGGAAAAATCGCGACCGCGTAGGAACGCCAGTCTTTTACGTTGGCGGTGAGTGTGCTGCTGCGTCCGTTAGGCAAATAGTGAGCCTGCGCGTAGTTGCCAATCAGCAATGTCACTTCGATCGACGTAAGTTGATCCAAGAGCGGTTGATGCCAAAGCGGGGCACATTCTTTTCTGGGCGGCAAATCGCCGGAATTGCCGCCGCCTGGATAGCAAAACCCCATCGGCATGATCGCAACGATTTTCGGATCATAAAACTGGTCACGGTCGATGCCCATCCAATCACGCAGGCGATCTCCGCTGGGATCGTCCCAGGGGATCCCCGACTGATGGACTCGTCGCCCCGGTGCTTGTCCGATGATCAGAATCCTTGCTTCCGCTGCGGCTTGAACGATCGGCCTTGGTCCCGTCGGAAGATGCGTCTGGCATTCATTGCATTCGCGAATTTGCTCGAGCAACAAATGAAGTTGCATCGTTATCTCCAGGTGGCTACGCCGTTGCGGGATCGATGCTGTTGGCGTCGATGCCGAGCCTTTGCATCGCACCGGAAATTTTGGTGCTATCGAATTCTCCGGATTGCGAGAGTGCTCGCAGCGTCGCATACACGATGTGCTCTGCGTCGACCTCAAAGTGACGCCGCAAAGCAGCACGCGTGTCGCTGCGTCCGAAACCATCCGTCCCAAGCGTTGCATACCTGCCCGGTATCCATTGGCGAATCTGATCGGGCACGAGTTTGATGTAGTCAGTGACCGCAACAAAAGGTCCGTCCAAACCGTCTAACGCCTCTTCCAAATAGCTGCATTGTTTCGGTGCCTCTGGATGCATCGCATTGATACGATCGACGGACTGAGCATCACGTCGCAATTGGCAATAGCTGGTCACACTCCACACATCGCTGCCTATTTGGTATTGCTCAGCGAGAATTTTCTGTGCCCGCAGAACCTCCGGCAATAACGACCCGCTGCCGAACAACTGCGGCCGCGCCGCGTTGGTTGTTCGTTCCGGCGTGACGCTGCAAAATCGATACATGCCACTGAGGATTCCGGTCTCCGCTCCTTTGGGCATCTCCGGCATTAAATAGGTTTCGTTGTATCCGGTGATATAGTAAAAGATATCCTCGTTTTCGACATACATCCGTCGCAATCCGTCTTGGATGATGACCGCCAACTCATATCCATACGCTGGATCGTAGGATTGGAGAGTCGGAATTGTGGTCGCCACCAGCGGACTATGGCCATCGCAGTGTTGAAACCCTTCGCCTTGTAGTGTCGTGTGACCTGACGTCGCGCCAATCAAAAAACCTTTCGCTCGAGAATCGGCTGCGGCCCAGATAAAATCACCAACTCGCTGGAATCCGAACATCGAATAATACAGATAGAACGGGATCAACGGTGTTTGTAGATGTGCATAACTTGTTCCCGCCGCGATGAAACTTGCCATCGCACCAGCCTCCGTAATCCCCTCTTGTAATACCTGTCCGTCTTTGGCTTCGCGATAGTACATCAACTGACCGGCGTCCACTGGTTCGTACAGTTGGCCTTTGCTCGAATAGATTCCGTAGGATGCGAATAGTGAATTCAACCCAAACGTGCGTGCTTCATCGGGGACGATCGGAACAATGTATTTGCCGATATTTTCGTCCTCCAACAACTGAGCCAAAATTCTGGCGATCATCATTGTGGACGCGGCTTTGCGGTCTTTCGTACCTTGAAGGAGCCTGCTGAAATCGTCCAAGCCAGGGATACTCAATCCCGGCGTATTCGTATTTCTGGACGGCAGAAAACCGCCTAACTCTTTACGGTGAGATTTCAAATACGCAATTTCGTCGCTCGATTCGTCGGGACGACAGAACGCCATTTGTTCGATTTCGCCATCGCTGAGCGGAATTTCAAATCGTTTGCCGAATACCTGCAACTGTTCGACGCTGAGCTCTTGCTGCTGGTGTGAAACGTTGCTTGCTTCGCCGGCTGTACCAAGACCATAACCCTTAATTGTCTTGGCAAGAATCACGGACGGCCCCTGTTCGTAATCCGTTGCCGCCTTGTAAGCCGCGTACACTTTCTTCGGATCATGACCCCCG
>CAXBHV010001232.1:0-2826 GCA_963974855.1 uncultured Rhodopirellula sp.
CGAGCTCTTGTGGTTACCGGCACTATTGGCGGGACCATTAGGGCGAGTCTTTAAGCCGTCTCAAAAAAACAAGGGTACGACGTTGCAAAAGTCGTTGCCACATCCCGACTCCGCTAGGACGTCCAACGTCACCACGGTGGCAACGTAGATACAACGCATCCGCCGCACCTTTTGTTAAGTAACGCGAACTCAAGCACTCGAATCATTCTTCATTCCCAAATTTCTCATCCCCAAAATATTGAATCACAAGGAAAACCATGTCCAATCCCACTTTGTCGACGATGCCTTGGTGGAGACAACTTGATCGCTATCAATGGTTTGTCTTCGTCGTCGCGTCGCTGGCTTGGTTGTTCGATTGTTTGGATCAGCAACTATTCTTGATTGCTCGCAACGATGCGATCACGTCACTGATGCCGCCGGGCACTGGGCAGACGGACATAAAACTTTACGGTGGTTATGCGACATCGATATTTGTGATTGGATGGGCGACGGGCGGTTTGATTTTTGGATCACTCGGCGATCGGATAGGTCGAGCTCGGACGCTGACGATTAGCGTGTTGATGTATTCGGTCTGCACCGGATTGTCGGCGTTATCAACCGGTTGGATCGATTTTGCAATGTTCCGCTTCCTCACCGGTTTGGGTGTCGGAGGGGTATTTGGTTTGGCCGTCGCCTTGGTTGCCGACACGGTTCCCCCCTCGGCACGGACGGCAGCACTTGGCACGCTGCAAGCCCTGTCGGCTGTTGGCAACGTGACTGCTGCCATCATCGGCATCGTGATTGGCAAAATGGTCGTCGCTGGAAATATCTCGCCTGAAAATAGCTGGAAAGTCATTTTCTTGGTCGGTTCGATTCCCGCACTGCTGTGCGTGTTCATTCAAATGCGATTGAAAGAACCTGAGAAATGGGTTGCCGCGCGACAGGCGGGTAAGGCAACCGGGGTGCGATTCGGATCCTATGCATCGATGTTAAGCGATCCGCGTTGGCGAAAGCACTCACTATTCGGAATGATGTTGTGCGTCGCGGGTGTAATCGGCCTATGGGGCATTGGTTTCTTTAGTCCCGAATTGGTAGGCGATGTCATCGGGAACTCACTTCGCCAAGCAGGAACGTCCGAAAGCGAAATTGCTGGAGCCCGAAGCTATTGGATCTCGGTCAATATGATTGTACAGAATCTCGGATCTTTCTCTGGGATGTTGTTCTTTACTTGGTTGACGCAAAAGATTGGACGCAGGCCTGCCTTCGTGATCGGATACTTAGCTGCAATGTTGACGACGATCGCCTACTTCCAAACCTTCAGCGGCGTCAACGACATTTGGAAAAGCGGACTGATGGGGTTTTGCCAGTTGGGCTTGTTTGCTCTGTTCGCAATCTATTTGCCCGAATTGTTTCCCACCCGGTTACGCAGCACGGGAACCAGTTTTTGCTACAACGTGGGTCGTTTTTTGGCGGCCAGCGGTCCTGTCACGCTGGGATATCTACAATGGTTTTTGGTGCCTAAGGATGCGATGGCCGATCAGCGAATCGATGCCCTGCGAGACGCGGCGAGCTATATGAGTGTGATTTTCTTAATGGGTATCGTCGCCATCGCATTCCTGCCTGAAACAAAGGATCAACCGCTTCCCGAAGACTTATAGGAAAAGCTTTGCACCTGAACGACTGCGATCGCAAACATCCGATTCGATACTGGCGTTATGTCGATCTGGTGGTCGTGTTGAATATCAAGTAGGTCGTATAGGCGATGTAAAGAAAAAGGAAGACGCCGCCTTCCCAGCGAGAAATCACTCGCCCGGTGAAGAAAATCGGCAGACAAGCACACGCAACCACAATCATTACGGGTATGTCAAAGGCAAGCGCCGAGTTACTAACAAGAATACCCGTGGGCCCGATCGTGCTGGACAATCCCAGAACGCACAGAATGTTGAAGATGTTACTTCCCACCACATTTCCAACCGCGATATCGCGTTCACCGCGAATCGCGGCCGTGATCGATGTCACTACCTCGGGCAATGACGTTCCCGCCGCGACAATGGTCAGACCAATGACAAGTTCACTCACGCCTAAACTGGCGGCAACTTTGACCGCACCACTGATCAAGAAGGTGGAACCAAGCCCAAGCAGGATCAAACCGCTGCCGATCCATCCAAAATTGACCCACAAAGTACTGGCTAGCTTGATTCCAGCTTCATTTTCGGTTGGCCATTCCTGTTTAAATTCTTCGACAACCGCACGACTCTCTTGGCGGCTTTGGCGAATACACCAGTAGGTGTAAGCGATAATCCCAGCGAACAGCATGATGCCTTCCCAACGGACAATCGCACCGTCCCATCCAAACACGATCAGCAACAGCGATGCTGCGATCATCACCGGCACGTCCCAGCGGATTAGTTGACTGGAAACAACCAGCGGTACGATCAGTGCCGAAACGCCCAGAATGAAGAGCACATTGAAGATATTGCTGCCGACGACGTTCCCGAGTGCAATATCCGCATTCCCTGCCAAGGCGGCTTGAACCGACACGGCAAGCTCGGGAGCACTGGTGCCAAAGGCAACCACAGTCAACCCAATGACCAGCGGCGAAATTTGCATGTAGCGGGCTAGTCGCGAAGCACCGCGGACCAGCAATTCACCGCCGCCGACCAACAGCAGCAGACCTCCACCGATCTTTAGCCACGCCATCACCATTCCGCTCATTTGACGGATCCTACAAAAAAGAAATCTCAACAAAAACTTCTGCCAGACGATTTACTTAGGAACCGTTCGGAAATAACTTCGTCATTTCACATGTTTCCCGAATGACACGAACCCTCCGGTGGCGTTTAGGCC
>CAXBHV010001233.1:0-2825 GCA_963974855.1 uncultured Rhodopirellula sp.
GGGTTGAGCTACGTCAAGCTCGAAGGCAACATCGGTTGCTTGGTTAACGGTGCTGGTTTGGCGATGTCGACGATGGACATCATCAAATACCACGGTGGCAAACCCGCAAACTTCCTGGACGTCGGCGGTGGAGCGAACGCTCAACAAGTGACCGAAGCTTTCCGGATTTTGTTGTCGGACCCCAACTGCAAGGGCGTGCTGGTCAACATCTTTGGCGGGATCGCACGTTGTACCACGATCGCATCGGCTTTGATCGAAGCGAGCAAGACGGTAGGTTTTACTGTTCCGTTGGTCGTCCGGCTCGAAGGCACCGAGGTCGAAGAAGGCCGCAAGATGCTTGCCGAAAGCGACGTCAATGTCATCAACGCGACCGATATCACGGACGCGGCCAAGAAAATTGTGGCTGCTGCCGCAGGCTAACGCCGCAGATCCCTTTGCTCGACTCAGAGCAGCAAGGCAAAACCGCGTCAAATCCGCTGCCTTAGCAGCGGAGGACCAAATTGAAGTCGGTTCAACATTCCATTCCTACACGTTCTCTACAATAGTCATTCGGTCATGAGCATTCTGGTTGACGGAAACACAAAAGTCATCTGCCAAGGCATCACGGGTAACGCCGGCACGTTCCATAGTCTCGGTTGCCGTAACTACGGCACCAACATGGTCGGCGGAGTCACCCCAGGCAAAGGCGGCCAAAACGTCGAAGGCATTCCCGTTTTTGATACAGTCGAAGAGGCTGTTGAGAAAACCGGTGCGAACGCAACGATGATTTTCGTGCCGCCCCCTTTCACCGCCGACGCGATCCTCGAAGCAGTCGACGCGGGCATCGGAATCATTGCCGCGATCACCGAAGGCGTACCTGTCATCGACATGGTTCGCGTCTACGAAAAAGTGCGAGCGAGCAACTCGATCTTGATCGGCCCTAACTGCCCCGGTCTGATCACGCCTGGTTCGTGCAAGATCGGCATCATGCCCGGTTATATCCATAACCCGGGCAAGGTCGGTGTGATGAGTCGCAGTGGAACCCTGACCTACGAAGCGGTTTGGCAAACCAGCAACCTCGGTCTTGGGCAAAGCACTTGCGTTGGACTTGGTGGCGACCCGATCGTCGGTACAAGCTTTATTGACTTGCTAAAGCTGTATCAAGAAGACGATCAAACCGAAGCGATCCTGATGATCGGTGAAATCGGTGGATCGGCCGAAGAAGAAGCAGCGGCATTTGCTAAGGCAAACGTCACCAAGCCTGTGGCCGCGTTCATCGCCGGTCGTACCGCCCCTCCTGGAAAGCGAATGGGACACGCCGGCGCTATCATCAGCGGTGGCAAGGGGACGGCCGATGAAAAGGTCGCTGCCTTGGAAGACGCCGGTATTGTTGTCGCCCCCACTCCGGCCGACATGGGCCAGGCCGTGGTTGATGCGATCGCTCGCAAAGGCTAAATCACTTGCTGCTAAATGACGTCACGGTTAATCGCCACTTTCGATGCGGACGTAAAACCCCGCGTCGAGGCTGCGTCTAGATTGATCTTGAATTGCCGATCGGCCCGTTTTAAAGCGGAGTCGATCGTTTTGTTTGGCGACTTTGGTTACCTCGGATCGAAGTAAATATTCGAGCACATCGCTCGCGTCGACTTGCGGTGAATGCCCCGTGATCAGCATCCGGAAATTCATCGGGTCGATCAATCCAAGGCAATCATCCACCAGCGGCCACAGGTCACGTTCTAACCGCCACGTCTTCCCTTTGGGTGAATGACCATAAGCGGGCGGATCCATCACGATCGTATGGTATCGTCGTTGGCGACGGACCTCTCTGGCTGCAAATTTCGCAGCATCGTCGACTAGGTATCGGATCGGGGCTTTACCCAACTGATTCGTCTCCGCTGCCACTCTTGCGGCCGCAACATTCGGCTTGGCCGCGTCGACGTGCACGACTGAGAATCCAGCTTGTGTTAGTGCTATCGTGCTCGCCCCGGTGTAGGCAAACAGGTTTAGAGCTAGCGGTTGGTCTTTCTGATGCTTGGCGGACAGCCACTGCCAATTCTTGGCTTGCTCGGGAAACAATCCAATATGGCCAAACGGAGTGGGACGCACCGGCATGCTGAAATTGCCGCAATCGAGCGTCAGCGATTCGGGCCAAGCAGAGCGGTGAGTCCATCGCCGCTGGCTTAGATCGTAGACAGCATCCGCCTCACGCCAACGCTGAGGATGTTTTTGACGTATCCCTTCGGCTGCGGGCGACGGACGAGAAACTAGGTAACCGCCAAGTGATTCAAGCTTTAGCCCGTCACCGAAATCGATAAGTTGATACACATTGCTCATGGTTCGCAGGATTGTAAACCGAAAGCACCGGCAATGCCGAGGAGACAGACGCCGCTTTACGCCGAACGTCGGGCGACTGAAGCTTTGATCCCTAGCGAACCTCCGTCTCGGGCTCTTCGCCGTCGGTGGCTTCGGGCGGTTGGGCCGCAATCGCGGTGGGTTCTTCGGATGTTTCGTCGACGGGCCCTTCGATAAAATCGAAGAACGTGCCTTCGCTATCAAAGACAGGCCATCCATCTTGAAATCGCGTCTCAGCGGTGAAATTAACCGGAGGACGCGCAAATTTCTCGTGCGGAGAATCCTGTTGGGCCGTCCCGCCAAATTTTAAATATTTGCTGCCCGCCAGCTTCGTTCGCTCGCGAATGGAGCCACTCTGAAACGGCCCGATGCCGAACACGTAGGTGTCTCGAGCGGTGGCACTCGATTCGCGGATCCCGGATTGCCAAATCGCTTTGCGAGATTCACGCTCGTAAGCAAACGCGGCGATTTTCGCAGCTCCCTCGCGGGCGTCG
>CAXBHV010001234.1:0-2818 GCA_963974855.1 uncultured Rhodopirellula sp.
AATACTTGGAAATGACGCTGCACCCGTGGAGTGCCTACGTCATCATGCCGGTTTTCGCCTTGGCGAACGCTGGCGTTCTGATCGAACTGTCCAACTTGGGCGATTCCGTTGCGGTCGCCGTCATCCTCGGTTTAGTCGTCGGCAAGCCCGTGGGCATCGTGCTACTCAGTTGGCTAGCGATCCGCATCGGTTGGGCAAGGCTTCCCGAAGGACTGCCGTGGTCGATGTTGATCTCCGGCAGTTGCTTAGCCGGTATCGGCTTCACGATGGCGTTGTTTATTGACGGATTGGCCTTTGGTGCCGACGGACTCGATACTGCCAAGATCGGCGTCCTTGTCGGCTCCGCAGTCAGCGGAATCCTGGGCATGAGTCTGCTGTACTGGACGTCGTCCCGCGCAAAAAGGTAACACCTTTTCGTTGCGTGGGAAACGTTGGGCGTCCACCTTCTGGCGGAGGTCGCTAAGAAGAGCCTGAAAAACTCGGCATTTCAAACATCTAGTGGCGCTGTCCAGATAATTTCTACCGAAAATCGTCCGCTTCAATCCCGTGTCGTTTAAGCAGCTTGTTCAATCCTTGACGGGATAAACCTGCCTGGCGCGCGGCACTGGCGATGACGCCGTTGTGTTTCTTGAGTACCACATTCAGGTAAGCACGATCGGCATTGTCGAGGGCTTCGTCACGAGAAATCTCCGACAGCAGCGATACATCAACACGATCCTCATCCGCCGATTGCATTTGCAACGGCAAGTCTGCAACCTCGATCTCGGTTCCTCGGGCAAGTGTGATTGTGCGCTCGATCACGTTGCGTAGCTCACGAATGTTTCCCGGCCAGCGGTACCGTCGGAAGCAATCGAGTGTTTCAATCGAGAATCCTGTTAAGGGCGAATCTTTGGGTCTCAGACGATTGAGGAAAAAGTCGGCTAATAACAAAATGTCATCGCCGCGTTCTCGCAGTGGCGCAAGTTCAATATGGATCACGGCCAAGCGGTAGAACAAATCTTGGCGGAAACGCCCCGCGTCCACTTCAGATTGAAGGTCGCGATTGGTCGCGCATACGAATCGTGTGTCGACTCGGACCGGTTTGCTTTCACCCACAGGTGTGAAGGTTTGCTCTTGAACTGCCCGTAGTAACTTTGCCTGTGATGCGGCAGGCAGTTCACCCAGTTCGTCAAAAAACGCGGTGCCGCCGTCACAATGACGTAACAGTCCCATCTGGTTCTTGATCGCTCCGGTGAACGAACCCTTCACGTGTCCAAACAATACCGACTCGAACAGCGATTCCGGTATCGCGGTACAGTCGATCACTTGAAAGGCATTTTTGGCTCGTGGACTGTGATTGTGGATTGCTTGTGCTATGACTTCTTTGCCAGTCCCGCTCTCGCCAGTAATCAAGACGTTTGTGTTGCTGGCCGCCACGCGATCAACAATGTCCAACAGTTCGAGCATTGCGGCGCTCTCGCCGATGATTTCTGGAAAGTGCTTCCGCAACTCCACGGGCGAAGGCGGTGTATCCGTTTCGGCAATTTTGGCGGTCGGATGTCGAATCGCTCGCTCGATAGCTGACAACAACTCCTCAAATTTCACCGGTTTGAGCAAGTAATCGGCGATCCCCAGCCGAACGCTCTCAATTGCACTGGGAATCGAAGGCGCGCCAGTAACGACAACCATTGGTATATGCGAATACTTCGTTCGGCCCTCCTTCAACAACTCCAGTTTTAAGTTGCCGGGCATATTCAGATCGGAAAGGATCAAATCGAAGGAGTGTTCGCTAAGCACGTCGATCGCATCATTTGCGTCCTCGACACAAACGCACTCATACCCCTCCTCACGAAGCAATTCAGCGGTCGTGTTACGGTACAGTGGCTCGTCGTCAGCGATCAGAATGCGATGTGGTTGTTTATTCATTTAAATATCTATGCAGAATCGATGCTTAGCGGAACTTTCCAAAAGTTTCGACTTGTTGTGAATCAAACGTTTTTACGACATCTCGCTGCAATTATCAGCGTAATCGACGTGGTAACGTCACCGTGAATCGCGTTCCCACGTTCACTTCACTCGTCACCTCGATCGTGCCTTTCATTGCTTCGACGATACTGCGGGTAACCGCCAGTCCCAGTCCCATTCCTTGCCCAACCACTTCGGCTTTGGTGCTGAAGAATGGGTCGAAAACGTGGTCAATATTCTCTTGCGTGATGCCGTGTCCTTGGTCTGAAACGGTGATCCTCAAGAATCTAGATGAGGTCTCTATGGAGATCGTAACCATTTGTCCCGGCTGCGACGCCTGCATTGCGTTATGAACCAGATTTAGAAGCACCTGCTTCAGCTCGCCCTCTCGCAAAACCACATTGTCCGGTTCAAGTTCGTCCGCTGAAGACATGGTCTCAAATCGTGTCACTGCTTCAACCTGAGTTTTGCGAGACAACGGAAGCGACAACAAGATGACTTCTTCTAGAGTGCGACGAATCGAAAATCGTGTTTCCTCTTGCTGACTCGGGCGATAGAGTCGATACATCTGGTGTGTGATGCCGCTGATTCGATCAATCTCGCGGTCGATCAATTCAAACATGTCAAAGTGTTTTGTGTCGGTTGGCAGATGACGTTTGATCAAGAGCAAGGCGTTGCGAATCCCGGCTAAGGGATTGTTGATCTCGTGAGCAACTCCGGCGGCAAGCTCACCGAGCGACGCGAGCCGCTCCATCTTCGATCGGTGCCTTTCAAGCTCGGCGACACGAGCGGTGCGTTCCTGAACCAGTTGCTCCAGATGTTCATTGTGCAATCGCAGTTGTTCTCGCATAGCTCGCTTCTCAGCGATATCACG
>CAXBHV010001235.1:0-2818 GCA_963974855.1 uncultured Rhodopirellula sp.
ACCAATGCAGGCCGCGTAATTGGTTCGGCCCAACGCAGGAAGACCTACCCCGGGATCGCTAGGGCAGCGGTACGATGGGAGGTCGATCGTCCATGGCACATAGCTGATTTCATCGGGGGTGGGCCCCATTGCATTCCAAGTTCCGCCAACCTGACTTGGATTGGAAATCTGCTCCCACATGGCTTGCTGTTCGACAAACGGAAGCACGCCGACCAGCATGCTCAACTGCATGTTGTTGCTGAGCGGAGTGGTCTGCCACCACTGAAGGCCTGGGGACGGCAGAATCGTCCCAGTACCGTGGGTGGGTACTTGGTCGTACGCGGAGTGATAATTATGTATTCCAAGACCTAGCTGCTTGAAATTGTTGCTGCAGCTCATCCGCCGAGCAGCCTCGCGGGCCGCTTGTACCGCCGGCAATAACAAGCCGACGAGCACTCCGATAATTGCGATGACGACTAGCAATTCCACCAAGGTGAAACCGCGGTTTACTCTCGTACCATTCATGATCACTACCTTTTGAAGAAAAGAAGGGAGGCTGGCAGAAAACGCCAACCAGAAAACAGGAAAAGCAACTGCATGTGCCCTTCACGGTGTCTTGATGGGCAAATATTAAGACTTCGTTGGGTTGGAAATCTTCTCCCACATCGCGTGCGGCTCATGGAACGGCAGCGCCGGCGCCAGCATGCTCAAGTGAAATTGGTTTCCAAGCATCGAAGGGGTGAAATAGTTTGCGGCGGTTCCGGGCTGGGTGTCCGTCCCGCGAGTCGGCGCTTGGTTAGAGGCTGCGTGATAATTGTGGATCGCGAGTCCGTTATGCTTGAAGTTGTCGCCGCAACTCCTTCTCTGTGCCGCTTCCCGAAGAGCCTGAACCGCTGGCAAAAGAAGTCAAACTAAGACGTGATTAATCATAGAGCCCGTCCGTTTGGCGTTAATAATATTTTGCGACACGGTGATGGTGTTTTGCGACACGCCGTGATCTTCGAGGAGAACAGAGAGCGACCGCAAGGCATGTCACGTCACCTCGATTGGGCAATCACAATGACAAGCGACCGAACGCCCACTGCCAGTTCCATTGGCAATAACTGGGTGTTTTTTAGCGGAGCAACACAAGCCGCCCGGTCTAAATCGAACGTTTTACTCGCCGCAAACGGACGGCTCGGCTCGGGGCGTGCCGCTACCAAAGTAGATGGAATTGGGCGAACGCTGGTTTGCTAAAAATTTTGGTATAGCGTGGACATTAAGTTTTCACACGTCGTGTTTGGATTCGCAGTCGCGATAGCGACGGCAGGCGATAGCCCCAAACGCGATTCGTCATTGTCAGACACATCTCATGACAAACCCTTCGCGAAACACTGAAACAAAAACGACGCCAAAATGGATCGTCAAAACGTCGTGTCAGTATCGAACTTTTAGCAGCCCGGTCCTGAGCTACGAACGCTAGCAAGTTCGATTTCTCATTCAGCACATCCGTTCAATGGCTGTGCCCCATTGATGTCAGTTCGCAACTTGTGCAGCGGGTACTGCGACTTTCCAGCCCCTGTCGAGTTGCGTCAGCAGTTCGGCAACCAATTCGGGGTTTTCTGCGGCCACGTTTTTAGTTTCTGCGGCGTCGGATTCATGATCGTACAGCTCCATGAAGAGAGGTGCCGCATCGGGGTGTTTCGTGTCCTTCCAAGCGACCAGTCGGTAGCGGTCGGTTCGCATCGCGTAACCGGTTAAGTCGTGTTCAAACAGTTCGCGATCCCACTTGGCTCCCATCTGCTTCTCGATGCGATCTTCGACTTGGTCAAGCAACGGCCCGAAGTACGTCTCACGCATGGCCGGCCGGATCGGAAACGATCCCCACTCTCGCAACGCCGGGCTGGGGAATTGGCTAAAAGCCGCAGTTTTCCATTCCTCGGCAGGATTCCTGATCAATGGTTTGAAGCTCGTTCCTTCTAAATGAGCGGGGCGTTCGATCCCGGCAAGGTCACAAAGCGTTGGATAGATGTCGACCAGTTCGACCAGAGCGTCGGTTGACTTGCCTTGACTTGCGGCCGGCATATCGGGCGTCCAAATCATCATTGGAACACGTGTGGCAAGTTCGTAGTTGGTGGCCTTGCACCACATTCCCATATCGCCGAGATGGTACCCATGATCGCTCCACAGGATAATGATCGTGTTGTCGCGAACGCCCGCTTCGTCCAGCGCGGCAATCATGCGGCCGACCTGCGCATCGACGTAACTGACACAAGCCAAATAGGCGTGTTTGAGAGTGCGAGCCAGTTGAGGATCGATGTCGCCGATTTTGGGGATGCCACTGCGGACACGCAGTTGTTAAACCCGAGCGCCAAGAAGAATGGTTTGTCGTCTTCGGCGACCAAATCTTTCAGCGTCGCGATCGCCAGATCGGTGTGGTAGCCGTCGCCATATGTATTGTCGGGCACATCGGCACTCTCGTACGCGGGCCCCATCGCCAGCCCCAACTTTGCGACGTCGCCATACTTGGCGATCATTTGCTTGCGAGTTTCCAGTTGACTTATTTTGTTTTCAGGCAGAGCAAAGTTGACCGGCTTTTTTAAGTTGCGGACTTCGGGGCGATTCTTTGACGGTTGACGGTTCCAAGACGCCTCGTCCAAATCGCCGTGATGAAAAATCTTCCCCATATAGACGGTGTCGTAACCGTTGACACCAAAATGCTGAGGCAGCGTTACGATGTCGGGATTCAGTTGTCGAATCTTGACATAGTTGTGGGTGATTCCATTGGTATCAGGCCGTGTTCCCGTCAGCAGGCTCGCTCGTGACGGCCCGCAGATTGCCTGTTGACAGTAGGCACGAT
>CAXBHV010001236.1:0-2817 GCA_963974855.1 uncultured Rhodopirellula sp.
CACCCCCTTGTAATTGCGAAGCCGTGATTGCAGCATTTCGTTCGACATTTCACCGGAATCAAGCGATCGAATGATCTCGGCAGGTGCCAAATAGTCCATCCAAATATCGCTGTCGTCCCCACGCTGTGAGAGGCTGGTTTGCAACTGCATCGCGGCACGACGAAGCGAATCATCGGACGCGGCGCCCGCTGGGCTAGGTCCTTGGGATGCGGCCGAAACGGGACCTTCGCCCAACAAGGGGGCTGGCGTTGCCGAGGCAATGATCGAGCTTCCGTACCTGCTGTCCGAACTGCTGAATCCTGGATTGCTTTGAAGTGGAGCGACTGGCAACGGAGCGACTGGCAACGGAGCCCCGTACGCTGAACTGCCACCAACAACAGGGCTCGAGCCAAGGTAGTTTGGCGAGGAATGCAAAGTTGGGGGATAGTTTGGGACGCTGCCGTAGTAGGGCGAGACCGGAGGATAGGCGTAATTTGGGTAGACGGGAGCACCATAGCGGCTGGAATAGCGTGGACCGGAGTACACCCCGGTATTTACCGAAGTAAATGGAGCACGAACCCGCGTGCCGCCGCCCCAAGGAGCCGTGTCAACTGCGACGAAGGGAACGCGTATGCGAACGCCACCGCCGAAACTGCGGCCGATTTGGATCAACTGAGCGGAGGCTTGCTGTTCGGGACTGATGGCGAACATCAATGCAAAAGCGAACATCGCAATCGGACGGACCGAACAAGCTCGGTTTGCTAGACTTCCAAAATTTGAAGGTTTCATCGCACAAGCTCTCTCAATTAAGGGGTGATTGGCTCATCAAAATGTCTGCCCCTCCATGGAGGTCTAGGTAATCTAGCGAAAATTCAATTTGTGGCTAGTTGCCATTACATACAGCAGGACAGTTGCCCACCTCTTCTATTAAAACGGGCCGTTCATCCCTCTGATAGGAAGGTTGCTGACCTCTGTAGGCAGGTGTCTTGGGGGGCTGAAGGAATGTTAAGAGGGCATTTTTCATTCCAAGCTAAATTTCCTGCGTTTCAAACGCCGAGTAGCTATTGACAGGTTTCTCGCAAAACGGATACTTGCTCGTTCGTAATGAAATAAGGCCCGACGGAAAAGATCCACAACTACTTTCTATGCCAACCATCAATCAACTCGTCCGCAAGCGACGTAAGCTGAAGAAAAGCCAAAGCAAGTCGCCTGTGCTCGAAAAGTGCCCACAGAAACAGGGCGTTTGCTTGCAGGTCCGTACGATGACCCCTAAGAAGCCTAACTCGGCTCTTCGGAAAATCACTCGTGTGCGTTTGAGCAACGGCAAAGAAGTCACCGTCTATATCCCTGGTGAAGGTCACAACCTTCAAGAACACTCGATCGTCTTGGTCCGTGGTGGACGTGTTCGTGACTTGCCGGGTGTTCGCTACCAAGTGGTCCGCGGATCGCGTGACGCATTGGGCGTTGATGGCCGCAAGCAATCTCGAAGCCGTTACGGTGCGAAGAAATAGTTTGTGGATTTGATTCCGCAAACTCACCCGCTTCGAGATTTTACCGTTTAGATCCATTCCACGGATTTGCCAGCCGAGCGTTGTTCTCGGCCGCGATTCCCCAACGACTTACTGAAACCAAACATGGGACGTATCACAGCCAGCCGCACCTCGCTTAAGCCAGACCCCCAGCACGGATCGATGCTTGCGGGCAAGTTCATCAATTGTTTGATGCTTGATGGCAAAAAAACCACTGCTCAACGAGTTTTCTACGACGCACTCGAAGAAGTTGGAAAGCGTAATACTGACGCCGAGCCAATCGAGATCTTCGAAGGCGCAATTGAAAACATCAAGCCATATATCGAAGTTCGCAGCAAGCGAGTCGGTGGTGCGAGTTACCAAGTGCCGATGCAAGTGAACCGCAGCCGCCAGCAAAGTTTGGCGATTCGCTGGTTGTTGGGCGCTGTTCGCGACAAAAAAGGTCGTCCAATGCACCTGAAACTTGCAGACGAACTTTTGGCGGCCTACAAGAAAGAAGGCGTTGCCTACACCAAGCGTGAAAACACGCACCGCATGGCGGACGCGAACAAGGCATTTGCCCACTTCGCTTGGTAGTGCATTCGCACAACGAAATCCATGGACCGCGATCCGGTGTGCCCTACACCGTGTCGCGGTTTTTCATGCGCTAGTGTAGGCTTTGCAAAAGCACAATGAACTGTCCTGACGGATCCGCGAACAGAAGTATCGTGAACACGTCGAGCTCGACTGCTCTCTCCCTTATTCCTAGCAACACCCCACGAGACTGATGGCTCTCGACATATCCAAAATTCGTAACATCGGCATCATTGCTCACATTGATGCGGGAAAAACGACGGTCACCGAACGTATGCTGTACCTCAGTGGTGCCAAGCATCGTGTCGGCCGGGTTGATCATGGAACGACCGACACCGATGACGATCCCGAAGAACAAGAACGCGGGATCACGATTTTCAGTGCCTGTGTGAAATACAATTGGCAGCAGTACTCGATCAACTTGCTCGATACCCCCGGCCACGTCGACTTTACTGCCGAGGTTGAGCGATGTCTTCGCGTACTCGATGGCGCCGTCACCGTATTCTCGGCTCGTGAAGGGGTCGAAGCCCAAAGTGAAACCGTTTGGCGACAAGCGGATAAGTACGGCGTCCCGCGGATTGTCTTTATTAACAAGATGGACCGCGAAGGAGCCAACTTTGAAGCGGTCTACAACGATATTGCTCCTCGACTGGGCGGTCGTCCAGTCGCCGTTGAGTTACCGGTCGGCCAGGGTCCACCGCATACCAGCGATCCGTTCCGCGGCGTGATCGATCTG
>CAXBHV010001237.1:0-2814 GCA_963974855.1 uncultured Rhodopirellula sp.
CCACTAAGCGAATGGCGGTTGCTGCTACGCGGGCTCGTCAGTTGGTACGCAAATCGAACCGACGAGGCCCAAGAGAGCTGGAAACGGCTCGACCGAGAACGTCGCCCAAGTCGCATTGCTGCTGCGCTCACTGCGTCCGGGCGAGAGGACCTGGACGCACTCATCTCAGCTGCAGGCACTGGCTCGCTTGGCGAACAAGCCATCTCGCTCGGCTGGGATAGTTCGATCTTATCGGCGGCTCGGTTGGTGCGGCAAACGCGTGTCGATCGACTGGCGGTTCAGGAAGCGGTTCGCGAAACGAGTCTCCGTGAACGATTGCCTGCTGAATTAGCGAAGCGACTGTTGTTGAGCCCTGCGCGATTGGCTTGGGTGATCGAGTTTTGCAGCCAATATAACCAGCTCGAACCGCAACTTGTCGATGCCGTGAAGCAAGCGGCTCTGGATCGGGCGATGAAGCAGCCGTTCGCCGATCTCAATCGGGACGCAATGTCAAAGCTAGCCGGGCCACTACATGACCCCAAGAATCTGCTTAGCCAAGCGATCTATCACGGTCGGTTCGCCGATGGCGACGTACAAGCAGACTCGTTTATGCAGCAGTATTTGACGAAAAGCCTTCCCAATAACAAACAAATCAGCCCCTCATTACGGGCTGCAATCGAAAGCGAAATCTATCTTGACCAAGCTCGCGAGGAGGCGTCGCCCGGTAATGACGGCAGCCTCTACGCCCGTTTGTTTGCTGAACCGGTCGACCATAAATTGGTCGCCAAGCTTTATAAAAAGGCGCTCGCTGCCTACCCGGCTAACGCCGAAGCCCATCGCGAATACGTCGACTGGATTCGTGAATATACTGACAACGACCGTAGACGGAAATCCGAACGCGAACCGTTCGAGAAATTATTGCTGCCCGCGATGAAGGCGTGGGCTGCGGGAGTGCCCGAAGAGATCGAACCACGACTGTGGTTGGTCGATTTTTACTTGGAAAACGAAGAACTTGATGCCGCCCAACCCCATGTGCAATGGTTAGCCGGTTCGCGACATGCGGACCCACGAGTGCGGGCAACCCCGTGGAAATGGGAATTGCTCGAAGCGATGCGGCTATGTCGTCGCAAAGCTTGGTTGGCCGATGTCCCAGCAAAGTTGGACGCTGCCGAAAAGCTGTGGCCCGTTTGGCTCAGCAAAGATTGGTTGCCGTACCTTCACGCCGCGTTACGGTTGCGGCAGGGCCAGACAGCGGAATACGAAGCTGCCCGTGGCGAAATCCGCAACCAACGTCAAGCTGCGGGACGCCCTCTTTGTAACTTGACGGACGCCGCCATGATGCTTGCAGCGGCACAGCGAATGCGAGTGCCTGCAGCGGAATTGAAGCCACTTCGAGCGACCATTGATGCGGCGGTAAAGGATGCTGAGAATCTAGACGACGCTGATCTCATTCAAACCGCCAGTTTCTTTTGGGATTTGCACCGCGCGAACCTACTCTACCCGGCCTACCGCATGCACGGCGGCAAATTTGCGGCCGAGTTATATCGCCGGCTCAATCCAGTGGAAAAGGGTGGCATTGGTTCCTTCGTCAAGGAACCCAACTTTACGGATGCCATCTATTGGCTCGTCATTCGCCGCTGCTTCACAGACGGCTATGACATCAAGTTGCCACCCACTCTGAGCGATCTACTAAGTGACTTGGCCCGGGCCGTGCTCTCGATCGAGTCGCTGCTGTCTAACCGCAACCAAGGCCGCTGGAGGATCCAAAAACACGAGGCCGATATCGAAGTATTGCGTGCGGCGGCAGCGATGGAGAAAGATCCTTACTATCGGTATTGGTTCAGCTCGTTGACCAGTCGCGGGGAAGCCGCAATCTCCGCCAACACTTCTCTGTCGGACGGCTTCGGCTCGTTCGACCCGTTTGATTCGTATGAATCAGATGAGGACGAATTTGATGACGACGAGGATGCCGAAGAATGCGACTGCGAATTTTGCCGTAATGAGCGTGCCCAGGCAGCAGCATCCGCTGCGTTTAGCGAGGCCGCGATGGATCAAGAGGACGACGAATTCGCCCCGTACATCGACCCAAGGATCGATCCCCCCCTGCCCTCGCGGCCGCGTATTGACTTGCCCAGCGATCCCGACTTCAAACGAACTCGCCCCAAAGATCCGATGGGCAAAAAACGAAAGAAGAATCGACGATGAGCGACAACACCCCAACAAACCATCATGACGATCCACTGAAGGTACTCGGATTGCCTCGTCACGCTAGCGAGCAAGACGTGCGGCGACGCTACCTGGAACTCGTACGTGAATTTCCACCCGAACGTGATCCGGCTCGATTTCAACAGATCCATGCAGCGTACAAGGCGGCCGAAGATCCGCTGCTGCTGGCCCAACGATTGCTCGATACCAGTGACGATCCGCCACGTTCGTGGAGCGATATTCTGGACGAACAAAAAAAGAATCCACCACGATTAGCCGTCGACGTATTGCTAAGTCTCGGAAACCGACCAGCGGAAGTTGCCCCCACTCACACGCGAGACATTCAATGAGCGATGGACGCCATCCAAGCAACGCCGATTCCGTGAACCCTTTTGTCAGCGAACTCAGCGACGACTTGAACGAGGAGCCACAGTTTGGTCTTGTCGATGTCATCGAAGCTTTCACAGCAATGCGGCAAGAACTGCGAACGCAAAGTCGCGAGACTCGCGATTTCAGTCAATCACTGCAAGGTACGAATCGCAGCATCACGGAACTGACGGAACGACTTCTCAACGCGGCGACTAAAATCCAAGACGTTGCTTCGGCGTCGACAAACGATGATACTTCTCG
>CAXBHV010001238.1:0-2812 GCA_963974855.1 uncultured Rhodopirellula sp.
TGTTCGCCGCCGATACCAAACTTGGCATCGAGCAAATCGAGATACAAACTCTTTCGTGCGGGAATGACAGACGCCGGCAGGTCCGTCTTCGGCAACGACTGGATGTTGGTAACGTCCGTGGCGTCGGTGGTGTCGATCAAGAAGATCTTTTTCGTCTTAGCTTCGCTTCCCGCCTTGCCGTCACGTTCCAATACAAGGAAGCGGTCCTCGTCGATCGCCAAAATTTCGCTCGTGCCGCTCGCCAGATTGTCCAATTGGTAGACGATTTCACGGATGCAATTGTGATTGCCGTCAAAGACAACGCAGCGGCAGTTCAGCCCTATGCAATATCCGTCTTCGATCACCGCGTCCTGGATTAGCGGGCTTTGAGGGAGTGCAATCATACGGCTGCCGCTGGGGGTGACCGCGATTCCTTCTAATCCCCGGTTGCTATAAACCCCTTTTGTAGAGCTGCTACTTTCCGTAGCACGCAAACGAAACTTGTCCGGCACGGTGAATTCGCTCGAGACCCGTCCTGATTCATCAATGACGACAATGTGGGGACCATACTCGTCGCAGATCAGCAGCGATTTGTCAGGCAGCAGACGCACGCTTTCGGGGTCAAACGCGGTCCAGTGTTGACTTGAGTCAGTCGATTGGAGGTACTTATCGTGTGCCTCGATCGAACCGACAAGCGGTTCACCAGTCAGCGTTCTGAGCATTCGTGTCGTTTTGAGTTCAAACGAAATGTTGCCCGTCGCGGGATCCAAGACGAGATCGGCTTCATGATAGCGGCACGGATAGTTCACAATGCCATCCCCCGCGCCACGATCGGCGAGCAGCAAAAATCGGTTACCAATACCGGTGTATTCGATTCCGGAGAGACCGCCGAATTGATCAGTCATCGACCCGTCTTCGAGTCGTTGAGGATCATGGCTGGCATCGCGACGATCGCCATCGATCGCGACTTTTCCAACCAGTTCGATTTGGGGCGTTGCCGCATTAACCGCAGCGACGCCAAAACCCAGCGTCGCAATTCCGAAGCTGAAAAACGAACGAATCAGAGCCATTTTACAGGTCATTTGTTGTGCCAGCAAAAAAACAGTGGAGTGAGTTGAAGCGACAATCGTTCCATTCTCGCGCAGGAAGAGAAGCCAAACCCTGCGATCTGTAGATCGAGCAGGATTATGCAAAAGCTTGGCGAAAATCAGATGTTGGAATTATGAAGATTGCATGAAGGAATGGCTGTGAGCTGGCTCACTCTAGAAATCCCTTTCCATGCCCCACGTTTGTTGCCGACCATTTCCAACCAGTATCTGAAATCGGTTACGACCAGTCTTTGAGCGACGGCATTTGGCTCTTGATTTCTACCAACCGTTCCTTCACGTCCGGGTCGCTCAACAGTTCACCCGAGTCTCAAATATACCCACGTCCATTTACGTCGCACGCAACCACGTTAGCCGACTTCAGTGATCGAACAGCCGAACCCGTATAAGTCGCCATCTGTTGCTCATGTGGCAAGCGTCACTCCCGCCTCACGTTTGTCCATCCTTTGGCCTTGCGCGCCGGTTCGCTGCATTTTGCTTGCGTTTTTTGTTTGGCCTCTAACAATGTTCGCAACTGAAATCATTGGCATCTACGTTGAGCGTGCCACAGACACTGAAGACTTCGGGATGGCTGCGTTCAACTTCACCATGCCGCTGGTCTGGCTCTACGCCGTTGCACTTTGGTTTCGCGCATTCTTGGTCCGAGACCGCTTGTTCGGCGGGTTCTTTCTCGCGATTCTTACGCTTCCCGGTTGGTTTATTTTCACCGCGATCGTCACCTTTATGAATTTTCCGCTCGGGCGGATTAACTCAGACTTTTAGCAACAAGTGGGTCGGCCGACTTTTTAGTCGTCACCTGTCGTCGCTTCGCGACTTGCCCAAGACATCCCTGCCCCATAACCTTCGTGATTGGTATCCCAAGGTGGTGAGTCGCCTCGGTGACGGTTCGCTCTGCGTCGCATGCACGACTCTTTGCCCTGTACTCATTCGTGTTGATCCGTGCTTATCCGTGGCTGATGATTGGTTGGCGTTTGATTGGCCACAAATTAGCACGAATCGGCACGAATTCTGTGTGGTCGGCTTGCGTGTCATCATGAACGGGACGTTCTCTGGCGAGTCAACATGACCGCTAACACGGGCTTGCTAAAAGGGCATAGCTTCGTCGCTGGAGTGTCTTTCGGTTGATCACACCTACCGCTTCGTTTACGTCCTCTGGTTGTCCCGCCGTGGACGTCTCATTTATTTGGTAACGTCTTTCTCAATTGCTAGAATCTATCGACTTGTCACGTTTGATCAGATGTGCCAAGTTGCCTTGGGAGAGATAGATGGTGAGCCGATCCACTTGTTGTAGCTTATTCCAGTTCAGGCTGCGGATAGGCAGGCTGCCGAGGAACAGGGTACTGCGGTGATTCTTGACCGATTGTGGGGGTGAAGGTCGAGAAGTCGTCTTCCGAGGTGAGGGTTAACGTAAAATTCAACGTCGGCGCTCTATCGAGCTGAACACAGCGGACTAGTCCGCACATTTTTTAGGTCCTGAGACGACTTGGATTCCAGCCCCTTGTTCAAGAGAAGCCGCCTCTCGCCTCACGATGATCGCTGTGGGGTAGGGGATGTGCCGGACAGTTTTTTGAGTAGTTCGGGCAATTTAGTTTGCCCGTTTTGACTTTTCTTTGCAGGGCTTTTCTCTTCGTTGCTCTGCTTGATCGCAATACCGGTTTTCGCTCAGTGATGCGGTGCATCCAGGCTAAAACTTTGCTTGTGTGAGTACCGAGCGAATTCGTCAGGGG
>CAXBHV010001239.1:0-2810 GCA_963974855.1 uncultured Rhodopirellula sp.
TCTCTGGTTCGTGGATTTGAGGAACGCTAATAAACCCTGATCGAACACTAATTCCGAGGCGGACGATGCTCAGTCTACCTGATTTGTGTTCGATTGGTGAAGATTAGCGTTCCCTATCCTTACCCGTGATCAAAGATCGGCTCGCTCATGAAGATCGTTCGCGATTAGTCGTCTCCATTCCAAGCAATCGAGGCCTAGAACTCGCATGCCAGCGTTTCCCAATTTTCAGTCTTCATTTAAATTCGAGCACGCTGGTTTTGAGGAACACTAATCGGCGCTAATCACACACTAATACCCAGGCAGTCAAATCCCAGTTTTTTGATTAGTGTTCGCCTAGTGAAGACTAGCGTTCGACTCATTCGCACGTGGGTCTGCCATGAGGTGGCTGAAAGGACATGTGGTCACGCACGATCGCTTCGGTCTGGGGGTACCAATGGACGACTCATTGATTCATCCATTTCAAACGATCTACCGTGGTTTGTTTTCATTCGAATATCGCTCATCATGTTCAAGTCATGACTGCGAAATTGGGGCGTACTCGGTAGAGTGTGCGAATTTCGTTGTGAAAGAAAAACACGGCGGAAAAGCCGACACGGCATCACTTTGACAAAATGATGGCCCTGTCCGGTTGCCGCCGGTATTTGACTTGTGGGATGCGGGAGAAGAAACCGTGGCTGCGAACCGTTTTTCGGATCCTTGCCGCCAAGGTATCGACATGCGTGTTGCCGACCATGGTTTCTTGTTATTTTATTCGCAAGCGAATTGAGTGAAATGGATTCATCATCGGAGGTTTCTTCAACAGCAGCCAAGCCCTGGCTAAATATTTCTGGGTCGCGATTTTTCATGGACTGGATGGCCGACAACGCCATCAGCCTGGGTTTTACAACCTACCAAACCGGCAAGTTTTTTCTTGTCGGCCGCAAGCCCGATCATACGATCGCGGTTTTTGAACGGACCTACGGGCATTGCATGGGCATGTGGGCAGCGCCCGATGCTTCCACGATCTGGCTTAGTTCTCGGTACCAAATTTGGAAACTCGTGCGTGCTCCGGCAGAGATCGTGCTCTATCGCAAGCCCGACATCGGGGCGCCAAATCCAAACGATCCTCAGCAAGCGATACCGCGATGGTCCGGGCGAGGATATGACTTTACCTACATTCCGCGGGTCGGATACACCACCGGACATGTCGACGTGCACGATATCGCTATCGATGCCCATGGGCGGTTGCTATTCATCAATACAATGTTCGGTTGCATCGCAACGCTTAGCGACAATGCCAACTTCCAACCTTTGTGGCAGCCACACTTCTTGAGTCGACTTGTACCTGAGGACCGTTGTCATTTGAATGGCTTGGCGTTGCGCGACGGACGAGCAGCGTTTGTTACCGTGGTATCCCAATCGGACGTGGCGGACAGCTGGCGAGATCGCCGGCGTAATGGAGGAGCTGAAATTGACATCGCCTCCGGCGAACCCGTCGTGACAGGTTTGTCGATGCCTCACTCACCGCGTTGCTATCGCGATCGATTGTGCGTACTCAATTCGGGTACGGGCGAATTTGGTTGGGTAGATGTTGACTCGGGCAAGTTTGTACCGATTTGTTTTTGCCCCGGCTACATGCGTGGCTTGGCGTTCGTCAGTGACTGCGCCGTGGTGACTTTATCGAAACTGCGTCACGATAGTTTTCATGGATTGGAGTTGGACGATCGGTTGGAGAAATCATCTGCCTAGCCGCAGTGCGGACTACAGATCATTGATTTGTCATCCGGCACGATTGCGCATTGGTTACGGGTAGAAGGGAATTTGGTGACGGAACTCTACGACTCGATCGTGCTGCCGGGTGACTGCCAACCGATGGCGGTGGGTTTCAAGTCCAACGAGACCGAACGCTTGATGCTAGTCAACGAGTTTGGAGAGTTGTAACCGTTGCCGACTTCTCCGAAGTCGGTTTTTAGTGTTCAAGATTCCGTACACATACCAAACCGACTTCGGAGAAGTCGGCGACTGTGAAATCCAGATGAACGATCAATAATCAAACGGTGGCAAACCGAGCCGCGACTGGCTCGACGCTGGTGGCGTTCTTGATCGAGATGCGGAGATCGGTGTCTCGGAACACTCGCGACCGCACTGGGCGCAAGCTGGCACGATCACTTTCATCACGTTTCGTTTGCTAGACTCGATTCCGCGAGAAGTCATCGAGCGCTGGGACCGAGAACGACTGGAGTTTCTCTCGCGTGTTCTCGGTCACGCTAGTGGAGATTGGCGTGAACAGCGCCAGCGACTCACGCCCGCGGATCAAGTGGCGGTTGATCGACAATTCAAGCGATTGCGCGAAGTCGAACTCGATACTTGTCGCGGTGCGTGTGTGCTGCGGGACGCAGGATGCCAGCGTATCGTGTCGGATGCGTTAACGTACTTGGATGAGGATCGCTATTTGTTGGGCGATTTCGTTGTGATGCCTAACCATGTGCATCTGTTGGCAGTGTTTGGCGATGCTGAGCGGATGAAGCGGCAAGGCACAGCGTGGCTGAGGTTTACGGATCACGAGATCAATCGATGTACGGGGCACATCGGGAAGTTATGGCAACCGGAGCCGTTTGATCATTTGTTGCGAAGCGAAGAGCAACTGAACTATCTTCACGGCTACATCCGCGCCGAGCGAAGCTCAAGCCTGGCGAGTATCTCCACCGTCGTTCCGCCAAGCCCTTTTAACACAGTCGCTAACTCTTCACGATTCCAAACACTGAAGTCGGCGACGGTTCGATACCCAGTGAAACAGGTAAATTTGGATTTCGAAGGGATTTCACCCCTTT
>CAXBHV010001240.1:0-2803 GCA_963974855.1 uncultured Rhodopirellula sp.
CAACAAATTGGTCGAGTATAACTTTGACATGCGGTCACTCGTACGCGACATCTGCAACAGCGAAGCTTACCAACGTAGTTGCCAATCCAACGAAACCAATGCTCACGACAACCGTAACTATGCGTACGCCGTCGTGCGACGCATTCCGGCCGAAAGCATGCTCGATTGCCTATGCCAAGTGACCGAAGCTCCCGAAAAATATCGTGGCTTGCCACTCGGTGCATCGGCGGTCCAGATCGCTGATGGTGCGACCTCGACCTACTTCCTCGATGCCTTTGGACGCTCGCCGCGAGCGACTGTTTGTGAATGCGAAGCGACCACGGCGCCATCGCTATCGCAAGCACTTCACTTGCTAAACGGAAGCTCGGTAACTAACAAGATCGAGCAGGGTAAAGTGATTCAAAAATGGGTCAAAGAGGAAAAACTGACCAACGAGCAGGTGATTGAGCGAATTTACGTCCGCTCGCTCGCTCGCAAGCCGACCAAGGATGAACATGAAAAACTGCTGGCTACGATTCCAGCCGAAGGGGACAGCACTGCTGCACTTTCGGATATTTTCTGGGCCGTGCTAAACAGTCGCGAGTTTGCATTCAATCACTGATTAGAATGTAAGCACGCCTTCGATCTCCTACTCGAAAACTCGCCCCACCTCACGATCTCCAATCGCCATGATTCGATTCAATATTGCCGCCTTACTCGTTCTGTCCGGTTGCGGAGTCAGCTTTGCTGCCGACGAAAAATCCACTCCGGAAGTAAAGAAGGTTACGTTTGAAGACGACGTGAAGCCGATCTTTCGCCAACATTGTGCTAGCTGTCACAACCAGGGCGACAAGAAAGGTGGCTTGGCATTGGATACCTACACGGCATTGATCGAAGGCGGCGGCAGCGGCGAAATCGTTTACGATGACGGCGACCCATCGGGCAGCCGGTTGTGGCAGTTGGTCAACCACGACGACACACCGATCATGCCACCGAATCAAGATAAATTGCCCGCCGAACAGCTGGCGGTCATCCAAGCTTGGATCGAAGGCGGAATCCTAGAAAACTCGGGATCCAAAGCCAAAGCAAAAAAGAAAAACTCACTCGCGTTTGTCGCTAGCACCGGCGGTAAACCCGAAGGTCCCGTGGCGATGCCGGAATCGATTCCTCAGCGTGTTCCCGTTGTCACGGATCGTGCAGCTGCGATTACGGCGATTGGTGCAAGCCCATGGGCACCGTTGGTTGCGATCGCTGGCCAAAAGCAAATCTCGCTGTATCACACTGAAACATCAGAGCTGTTGGGCATTTTGCCGTTCGAAGAAGGCATTCCGCAATCGCTGCGTTTTAGTCGCGACGGAAGCTTTTTGGTCGCAGGCGGTGGCGAGCATTCAGTGAAGGGAATCGCGGCAATCTATGACGTTAAAACTGGCGAACGCGTGGCAACAGTGGGCGACGAGTTCGACGTGGTCTTTGATGCCGACGTGAACGCCAGCATGTCGCGAGTCGCGATGGGTGGCCCTCAGAAAATGTTGCGTGTTTATGACGCCACCGACGGCGAACTGGTTTTTGATCTCAAAAAACATACCGACTGGATCTTCACCGTCGCATTCAGCCCTGATGGAGTGTTGATCGCTTCGGGTGACCGCTCCGGCGGTCTTAGTTTGTGGGAAGCCGACACAGGCCGATTGTATTTGGATTTGACCGATCACAAGGGAGCCATCAATTCAGTCTCTTGGCGAGACGATTCGAACGTCTTGGCCAGTGCGAGTGACGACGGAACCGTCAAAGTCTGGGACGTCAACGAAGGCAAGGCAATCAAGTCGTTCAATGCTCATGGTGGCGGTGTCACCGATGTTGCCTTTGATCATCAAGGGCGACTCGTCACGGCCGGCAAAGACAACAAAGCGAAACTTTGGGACGCTAACGGCGGACTGATTCGTGAGTTCCAACCGGTCGCCGAAGATGTACTCGAAGCAGCGATTACCCACGATGGCAGCCGAGTGATCTATGGCGATTGGGACGGCCAAGTATTCAGCGCGTTATCCGAGAAACCCGAAGACAAACAAGCGTTAGCAGCGAACCCGCCACCTGCGGCTGAGCGTGCTAAGGTTGTCCAGCAGCAATTGGCATCGATACAAAAAACGATGCAGCCGATCAAAGCCGAGTTGGATGCAGCCATGAACACGGTTGCAGCCGCTCAGAAACCGATCGACGAACTCAATGCAAAGATCGCTGCCGCCAAAGCGGAGGCCGAGAAATCGAAAGCGGCTGCGGATGCTGCGGCAAAGAAAGTGGGCGAATTGGATGGGCAAATGCCCGCCTTGGCCAACGCATCGCGTGACAAGCATGATGCGGTGATCGCCGTCCGTGTGCAAACTAACGGCGACGTTGCCAAGCTCGACGCGGTCGCAGCTGCCGAACAAGCCCTGATCGATCACTTGACCCAATTGGTTAACTTGCGTCGCGATCGCATCGCGACCCACAATTCGATCGCGACGCACCAGCAAGCCTCGGCGGCGAAGACTGCCGAAGCGACCGAGTTGGCCAAAGGTTTGCCCGCACTTCAAGAAGCATTGGCAAAAGCTCAACAGGCTGCCGACGCGATGAAGGAAAAGTACGACGGCGTGGCCACTCAATTGACCGCAGTCCAAACCAAGCTGGATCAATTGTCAGCCGCCGTCAATTAGTGCTATTGTACGGGTTGCAGGGTATTGCTGGAGTCGATGCTGAGGTGTGTTTCGCTAACCGCCAAGATGGTGTTCCCGCAATGCTGTTAATCCATTCATAGCGTTGGCAAACGCTCGGTGGCTTTGGGAAGCGTGAG
>CAXBHV010001241.1:0-2802 GCA_963974855.1 uncultured Rhodopirellula sp.
AATTATATCGACGTCCCCAGGAACCTACGGTTTGCTCTGCCATGCCTTCGTGAATGAACCGTCGATCCGGCATTGTTTGGCGATGTTACGAGACAAGACGCGGCGTTTTTCGATGCACTGACATCGCCATCTGCTCAACTTGAATTAGGACAATCCGTTGTCGACCGACTTGGACCCAGCCCTCCGATTTCAGTTGTCCCAGTAAGATGGTGACGGTTTCGCGGGTGCTGCCCATCAAATTCGCAATTTCCTGATGTGCCAGTTTGATCCGCAACCGGATGCCATCGGAATCGTCGATGCCGAACTGTTCGGCCAGATCCAGCAACAAGTGAATCAGCCGGTCGCGATTGGATAGAAAGAGCAAGTTCTTCAATCGTCGCTCAACGCGATGCCGTCGCAGACCAATCATCTTGGTCAGAGCGATCGAGACGTCGTGATTTGCTGCTACCAATTCTTGAAGTTCGTTGGCTGGGATCATTACGACGGTCGATTTCTCAACGGCTTCTACGTATTCATCACGCTGCTCCGAATCAAAAATGGCCAACTCACCGAACAGCTCTCCCGGTTCGGCAAAGGCCAAGATTGATTGCTTTCCGTCATTGGTGAGGTTGCAGACCTTTGCCAGATTCTCTGAGGCACACTTCTTTCCTCTTCGCCAAGTTCGATCCGCGAATGGGGACACACGTCGTGACCCCATGCTCGCGGTTATTCCCTGAAGACGCCTGAACGTGGGATTCCTTACACAAGCAAAAAAAGAATGAAAAATGGCCTGTTCAGCGGTTTTCAGTGTGCCGTTCGAAATGAATTCGAAAATTCCCGCGAGACCTTGAACCATAATGGCGCCGCGAGCCCAAAGTTGCGCCCCATTTTTCGTCTGCGGGTGCTGTTGGGGGGGCGGCGTCTGTAGACGAGTCTCCTTGACGATGGCTGCTGGCATGACAAATGACAGCGAGCCTACACATCGACGCGGCCACTTCGCGCACAGTCTCGCTGCCGTTGAACATCCAGCGGATCCTCGGTTCGCTAAGTTGCCTAAGGACCGATATAATTTGGGATCATCGACGGATTTATCCCAATATCGCTGGCGATCCCATTTGTGAAGGCTGTTTCCAATGCCTAGTCCCCGCTTCGATTCGATTCCAGCTAAGACGTTTCTACATCTCGCGATAATTCTGTTGCTCAGCGTTTCGTTAGGGTTTGCGGATGAGCTTGAAATGCGAGCGGAAGTTCCGGATGAAAATGCTCAAGCAGAAAAGGTCTCGCTCATTCACGAGATTTATAGAAGCGACTACGAGTCGGCGCAGTCGCGAGAACAGAAGTTGCGTTTCGCTCAGAAATTGTACCAGGTCGGGCTGGATACAAAGAATGATCTGACGGGACGATTTGTACTGTTACGAATTGCGAGAGACATCGCGATTGAACAACGCGACCCGGTTATCACTATCCGTGCGATCGACACGATGAATGAAACCTTTCAGATTGACACGTTGCAGATGAAGGTTGCTTCGCTGACAACGATCGCGGATGCCGCTCGGATGAGGAGCGAGCAGAAAGAAGTCGCGGCCGAGCTTATTGCATTGATCGATCAATGCGTCATATCGGACCGCTATGCGATCGCCGAGCCTTTGCCCGAGATTGCTGTCAATGCTGCACTCAGAGCCAGGGATAATTCGCTGCGTCTTGCCGCACTCACACGCCAGGATGACCTGGTTGACTATAAACGAATTGCAAATTCGTTAGAGGCGCTCACCGTTAACGCGGATGCCCCCGAAGCCAATCTCGCGGTCGGTAAATTCTATTGCTTTTCGAAGGGAGATTGGGCGAGGGGACTACCGATGCTGGCCGTGGGCACGGACGAGGCATTAAAATCCCTTGCCGAACAAGAACTGGCGCAGCCAGCTAATGCGTTGGCACTCGGCGATGGATGGTGGGAGTTTGCTGAGTCAACCAACGAACGTGAGAAACAAAGTATCCGCGAACATGCCGCGATGTGGTACGCAAAGGCGATACCGGATCTTTCGGGACTCAACAAGGCTCGCATCCAGCGACGAATCCAAGAAGCGGGACTGCAGCGAAATGACGGCACAGCCAATGCTCATTCTGCACCCCAATTCGCCTTGGCTCTGGATGGGAAAACGAGTTACGTGTCGGTGAATACGCTGCGGTACGACGGACGCTACCCGATCACGGTCGAAGCGATTGTCAAAGTGGACGTGCCGCCGAAAACGACGGGAGTGATCTGCGGGACATACGATGACGCCGGATTAGGATTGGCAATTCTGAAAAACGGACTGTGGGAATTTGCGGTTCGATCTCGCTCCGCTGGCTACCGACTCAGCCAGTCCGGCAAGTCAGCCACATTGGGCAAGTGGACTCACGTCGCGGGCGTCTATGACATGAGCCAATGTTACCTCTGTGTCGATGGAAAGATTCAGTCGTCCGTCCAACCAGTGCCTGGCGGGCACAAAGCGTCGAAGATTCCAATCCAATTGGGGATCAATCCGGGACGCGTGCGAGTTGACTTCTTTCATGGTCAGATACGAGAGTTGAGAATCTCGAAAGTCGCCAGGTACACCGCTCCCTTTCGGGCTGCTCAAGAATTTGATGCCGACGACGATACAATCTTGCTGCTGAAGTTTAACGAAGGCAATGGAGTTGTTGCGAACGACATCTCAGGTAATCAGCATCATGGCGCGATCGTGAACGGAACCTGGATCCCTCTGAACTAACGGCGATTCCATTTCAGGCAGGTTTTCGATAATATTTTTCGAATAGCGACTGCCTCACTTATCCGCTGCGAAT
>CAXBHV010001242.1:0-2797 GCA_963974855.1 uncultured Rhodopirellula sp.
CAAAGGCTAGCGGGTTTCCGTCGGCATCAACAACTTCGCCGCTCACCTCATAGAGCCGAGGTAGCGCAAGTGTTCCAATATCAAGTTCTTGCTGTCCCTCGAGCACAACCCCTTCGAACTCTTGACTTAAATACAAAGTCGATTCCGATGCGCGAACATGGGAAATTGCAAATGCCCCTGCCGTCAGTCTCGTCGCAAATTCTCCTCGATCATTGGTTACCATTCTATGAGCGGTCTGAATTGAATCCTTTGCATAGATCGTTAGACGGGCACCGATAACCGGTTCTTGAATATGGCCGTCGGTCGAGACCAGCCGACCAAATACCTCACAGCCGTCAACAGCAGATACGGCGAATTCTAATGTTTGTCCAGCTTGCAATACATACGGGCGTCTTGCCTGTGTCACCAACAAACCATTCTTGTTTCCAGAGAACGAATTAACGAACAACTCACCACTCGGAAGCATCACTTCGTATTCGTTCGGTCGGGGCGTGAGTACCGACCAGTGTCCGTAAACGCCAGACTTGCTTGTCGAATTGAGCAACAATTCGCTGACGTCGACGCCAGAAGTCGATTCGTCAAGCACGAGTTTTACGACCCCTGTTTTCGCAAGACGCAGAGTCACAGGATTTGATTTTCCTATAGGCAGCATTTGCCGACCATATCGAATATTCTCCGTTTGAACTTCGGTGACCTTTACACCCTCAGCGACACGAAATGTTGCCCATCCCTGCTCATCGGTCACTTCGCGGCAAGCCTCCCAAAGCTCTTCAGGAACAGCACTAGCCACGCCACCAGCGAGCGGGAATATCCGGCCAACCCCCACTCGCATACCTTGCAATGGCTTGCCATTTGGGTCCAAGAACTGGACTCGCAGCCGCTCGTGATCTTCGGCTGGACTAACGACTGAGAAACGAAGCGGTGCATGATTGATTCTCAATTCACCACGCTTAATTCCAAAGGCAGAGAGACCTGCACGCTTCTCGTAAATCCACAAAGTTCCTCGCTCTGAGCTAGAAATATTCTCCGCCTTCAGAACCCAGGAATCACCATCGAACTCGCTAGGAGAAATCGTTCGCGACCCACTCGTGTCCATGTTTGTCAGCACAAGAACCAAAGTCGCGTCTTTTAGTTCCTTGTTATCTTCACCGATCAATTGAATCCTAACGTCGGCATCATATGCAGGAACCCGAAAGTTGAGATTGGCTGGCGAGCCGACTGGCAACTTTTTGTTAGGCGTCGGAACTGCGTAGGGTTGACACCCGGAGGAACCGGCAAAACAAACAAACATCGCAAGCGCCAGTGATAATCGGAGGTCCATATCACTCAAACTTCTTCGCATGTAACACATAACAAGTAATCATTGTCCGACGAACAAATTCCGATCGACTCAGCATTTCAAAAGCGAGATAGGCGTGATAGAAATTGCGTCTAAACGCGACTGTTTCAGCCTTGCTGAAATCAACGTACGTCGATTGATGTCAGTGGAGATTCTAGCCAATCCCAAACACTGGTTGCAACAATAGGCATCGTTTTCAACCCAACTTGGACTCGCTGGGACACCGGTGAAGTATCAGCCAGTCGCACCGCGGCGATTTCCAGCGTCTCACGACAACGATCCACTGATCGGCACCAATCAATTCGCTGGTCACTCGGCTTGCCTGGTCATCCCGCAGGAGCGGAGACAGCGATCGCAACTACTGCGTGCTTCGCCGACACGCATTCCCAAGCGTTGTTAGCGTATCGCGGACTCCATCGAGAGACTTTCCATTTTGACACCCTCAAACTTCACACCGTCAAACTTCGCCGCGCCAGACTGCGGCATGGATCGGTCGTGGTTTAGCGGGCGTAGTCGGGATACAAATCCGGCGGTGGCGTACCAAGTTCTTCAGTTGTCTCTTGTGTGTGACCGTGGCCCCAAAGCACATGTATCCACGCTCCATCAGCCCCAGGATACCAACAATGAACTCGACCATCATCACTGTTGTAGAGCCAAAACTGTTCCTTGGTCCCCCAAATCCAGTAGACATTGAATTGTGGATAGAAGCCAGTTTGTTCATCGTGTAGTGACTTACCATTTTGATCTTGGATTTCGACGGTCCATCCTCCGGATTTTGCGAGTACGTACGCCAGATGTTTTCCAGATGGACTTATCGCAGGCTTTTGTTTGTTAATTGACCGCGATGGTTCGATTCCAAGATACGGCAAGACAACGAGCGCCGTGACAGGCAAGACAAAACCGACGCACCGAACCACGTTGCGAAAACGGAACTTGCGATCGAGTGATACCCAGATCGCTTGCCACACACCCGACACGGCTGCAAAAATCGCGGTTACGGGAACGGCCAGAATCCAACCAATCGGATTAAGACCGGGAAGAAGCAGTACGAGAAACACCAATATATTTAGCGCAACCAAGAAAGCGGTCGATGGTTTTCGCGGCGTCGCATCACGATTGGTTTCGATTGTTTGTTCCATTTGACTTTTAAGCGATAGAACGTCAACGTTCACCGAAGACGTCGGATTGATTTCCCAATTCCAAAGGCCTCATGCCATCCTTCGCGTACACGGCGTACTGCTGCTTCAGTGCCAATCGTGACCGCACCAAAAGCACTGACGAGCCATCGGTGTCCGCAGCAGAGGCTGACATTTCGGGCAGCGATTCTCATCGATCAGCTTACGGTTCTCCGCGACCGCACGTGATAACGCCCGCGTCGCTCGTTCATCATACGGTACGCCAAAGACGGCATCCGCATCCAGCACAGCGTCCAATAAACGGCAACGCCACGTGCCGATC
>CAXBHV010001243.1:0-2796 GCA_963974855.1 uncultured Rhodopirellula sp.
GATTTAGTTGGGGAAGATTCACTAGTCCGAGTGGTTGTTTCGTACCTTATTTGTCCTTACTGTTCGAACCATTGATCCGCATGAATTTCGATCGTCGTTTTTCCGCCGCGACTTGGCATGCGATCGAGCGTTTGCGTCAAATGACGCGGCGAGTGCGGTCTCGCAGCGAGTCTTTGGACGCCGGCAGCGTACACCCGATGCCGATTCGCCAATCCCGCGGCTATCGTCCATCGCTCCGTCCACTGGAGCCCCGTCTCGTCCTGAATGCGACTGCCGAGTTGAGCGATCTTGGCCAATTGCTGATCACGGGATCTTCGGCGGCCGACACCGTCCAATTGCAAGTGACTGCGGATGGATCATTGCAACTTCGCGATGAAGCCAACCAAATCATTCCGATTTCCAATCACCCTGGCAATCCAACAGACCCCTTGGCTGCGGATGCAGTTACGGCGGGCCAGATTATCGTCGATCTCGGCGGCGGCGACGATGTGTTCGTGGCAGAATTGCCATCCAGTCTGAGCGTTACCGTGGTCGACGGCGACGGAAGCGACACGACTCAATTAATCCTGACCGATCGTGGCCCGATCGGGACGGCGACCCACAACATCAATTCCGAATCGATCACGCTGAATCAAGATGCACCCACGATTTCATTATCAGACGACCACCTAGTTCTAAATGGGAACGTGTTGATCGGGACCGTCAATTCCGATTCGGTGATTGACGTTGGCAGCGGTCGACTCGATGTCGATGGACGCGTGATTCTGTTGGGCTCAGTTGACGTTGTTAGCAACGGTGGCAGTGTCGATTTAAGTAACGCGATCACCACCGCGGCATCGGACAATGTTGATCTTCGTTTCGATCTTGGAACACAGCCCAGCACCACGTTCGCGTTTGGGGACACCGACGCCAGCGGTGGGCGGCTGATCCGGAACCTGGAGTTCGTTGACGCATCATCGGGAACGCTTCGCGAAAGTTCGATCGCAATCTCGGGTGACCTGAATGTTAACAATCCATCGAGCGCCATTGAAATTGGCGAAGTCGTTGCCGCCCGTAACATTGATCTGCAAACCAGCAGCAATGTCTCGTTAGGACTAAACGCAGCGACGTTGGAAAGTCTTTCGATCAAGGCGACAGGTGAAGTTACTGTCAGCGGCACCGCGGCAATTGAAAACTCGTTTGTGATTAACGCGGGCGGTGGTAATGTTCGACTGGATTCACTCAGTCTCACAATCCCGTTCGCTGGTGACGTCGTTACGATCGACAATGCGAACGATGTGACGCTCGGCAACATCGATGGTTCGCAATCTCGTTTGTCGATCGGCCAGAACGGTGATGTCCGCGGCGACATCACGCAGGCAGGTGGTACACGCTTGGTGCTAAACCAAGTTCGTGTCGCTACCGATGGATTGATTAGCCTCAATTCACCCGGCAACGATTTTGACGTCATCGAATCCATTAACACAGATCGCGACATCACGATTGTCGAGACCGATAACGTTTTGATTGTGGGTGACGTTCGCTCGTTCGGCGGAAATATTGACATCCAAAATACGGCAGCCAAATTCGGGGTCATCTTCAGTGGCGTGGTTGCCTCGTCCGGCGGCAACATCCGTGTGACCTCGGCCCAGCAGATTCAGATGCAAGATGCGTCGGTGATCGATGCCGGCGACGGAACGATCTCGCTGAGTGCCAATTCCGACATCTCGATCGCTTCGCTTGTAACGACCAATGCGTCTGAAAACGCAGTGCGAATTACATCCGTCGCAGGAGCGATCATTGACGGTGGCGATTCGAATCTCGACATCGACGCTAATTCAGGACGAGTCACCCTGAACAGTGCATCAGGAATCGGTGCCGCAGACGCTCTTGATATTCGTGTGAATGAAATCACAGCCGCAGTGACCGCCAGCGGCGGCATCCAAATTGCCGAAGTTGATTCAGTTCGCTTGCTCGGTTTGCAAACGTTCGATGGCGAGATCATTGTCACCGCTGCGGACTCGATCGAAATACCCGACGAACGCGACGAAGACGTTAACGCCGAATTCCAGGTCGATGCGAAAGTCGACGCGGGCGGGACCAACGGACGCATCCGACTGGACGCTGGCAATGATCCAGGCGATCGGCTGGTAATTGGCAATGGCGTTGCCTTGTTCGCTTCGCAATCGACCCTCGGCGCGGTTCAATTGGACGCCGACTCGGTGGAACTTGGAGAGCAAATTGAGATCCGCACAGGCGGCAACGTCGGCGTCGCACGCGTTTTCTCACCTCGCCCCGTGATGCCGCCTTTGGTTCTGACCGCAGATCCCAACGCCCCGGTTGGCAGCCCTGCAACCGAATTTCCCGACCCCCGAGACGCTGCGTTTTACGATACGTCATCGGTCTTTACGAACCGCTTGACGCAAGCATTGGGGAACGGTGGGGCTGGTTTTTTGACGGTGGGTTTAGGTCAGTCGGGCGAACAGGGGCTAACCCTGAACCTCGATTGGGGAGGCGATTTTGAGCGTTATCAGCAAGTTGACTTGCTGGCCGGCGGTGAGTTGCATTCGATTGAGCATGCTTACACCGAAGAGGACATACTCGAGTCACGACTGAATGGACGGACCTCGGCCACCGCTCCTTTGGAAGTGCGTTTCTCGGTCCGCCACCACGAATCGATCATTGTGACGGGGAACTCGATCACGCAAGGTTCCGCTGAGGCCGAGCAAGTCGAAAGCGGCGTCATCTCGGCAACCGACAACGACAATCCGCTGCGTCCCGATCTTAACCAAGCGATTCAACAAAACTCCGTTGCCG
>CAXBHV010001244.1:0-2793 GCA_963974855.1 uncultured Rhodopirellula sp.
GGCGTGATTTCGACCAGAATGGCGTGCCGCCTTAACGCTCTCCCACCGCATCCATGCCTCTCAAAACTTCCCAATGAATCACAACCGTCGTCACTTCCTAGCCCAGTCCGCTGCTGCAGCAATCGGCGTCTCTTCCATCGCGAGTCTCGATGCTGCTTTTGCTGGCGACAGCAAACCCAAACGCATCCTGCTTCGCTCGTCGTGGCAGACCGTGAATATCGGCGATATCGCTCACACCCCTGGTTTGCTGAGCATCCTGGAAACATATCTGCCGGATGTCGAAATCGTTCTCTATCCCAGCAATGTCGATAACGGCGTCGATGCCCTGCTGAGTTCGCGATTTCCAAAACTGAAGATCGCCAAGAAGGGATCTCCGGAACTTGCCGAAGCTTACCAAACATGCGACTTCATGCTGCACGGCTCCGGTGCATCGCTTGTCGCCGAGAGAGACGTTCGCCAATGGCGTGAGAAAACGGGCAAACCGTACGGCATTTACGGCATCACACTTCCACCGAAAATGTCTCATGCCACCAAAGCGACTTCTGCTGACTCATTAAGCAAAACCGTCGATGTACTTAGCGGGGCAAGCTTTGTCTATTTTCGCGATTCAAAATCGCTTGCATTTGCGAAACAACTCGGGGTAAAAAGCCCCGTAATGGAGTTTGGACCCGATGCGGCATTTGCCTGTGATCTGCGTGATGACGAAAAAGCGGAAGCGTTCTTGCAGCAACACGATCTCGAAACCGGCAAATTCTTGTGCTGCATTCCACGCCTTCGTTACACTCCGTACTGGACGATCAAAGAGAACGCGAAATTTGACAGCGACAAACATCAACGCAACGAAATGATGAAGGAGCACGATCATGTTCTGCTTCGCGAGGCGATCATCGAAGTCGTCAAGCAAACCGATTTGAAGGTGCTGGTTTGCCCGGAGGACCGCACGCAGATGCAGGTCGGCAAAGAAATGATTTATGACAAGTTACCGGCGGAGGTTTTACCGCAGGTCACGTGGCGACCGGACTATTGGTTAACCGGCGAAGCGATCAGCACGTATGTCCGCAGTGCGGGATTGTTTGGTAACGAGATGCATTCTCCGATCATGTGTATCGGCCATGGAGTCCCCGCGATCGTTTGCCGCTTTGACGAACAGACCAGCAAAGGTTTTATGTGGGAAGACATCGGGTTGGGCGATTGGTTGTTCGACCTCGATGACGAATCACGCCGTCAAAAACTTGTTGCTACCGTTTTGGATATGGCCAAAGATTCCGTAGCGGCAAAGGACAAGGCAGCGAAGGCACGCAGGTTCGTTGAAAAACGACAGCGTGAAACGATGCAGCAGCTGAGGAGCGAGTTGGGCTAACGCGGGGGCCGATACGCGGAAGAGTTCCGATAGATTCGGCGTGGACGAAACTCTTGGCGAGTTTCGCTACGGCGGTGGACGTTGCAGTGGGTGGGGCTGCGTGTGCGTTGCTGAAGTGGTTATGATGCATGAACTTGTTCCCTCCACGATAACGCCTTCCTACCGCTCTCGGGTCCGATGAAAACAACGGCATCGCTGCTCTCCGCCGCTTTCGTATGCGTTTTGCTGTACTACACAATTGGCACTGGTAGTCTGGCGGGCGAAGAAACGGCGTCCTCGACCAAACCGGTGCATCCCACATCGGCTCCTCCGCTGCGGATCCAAACGCCCCCGCAAGACTCGCAATCGCACCTTCACAACCTATTTCAATTGACCGAGCGGATTTACTCGGGGGCACAGCCGGACGATGATGCCGCCTTCGCCGAGATCGCCAAACTGGGCGTTCGTACGGTGGTCAGTGTCGATGGAGCCCGGCCGGACGTCGCGGCCGCCAAGCGGGCAGGTTTACGCTACGTGCACATCCCGATCGGATACGACGGGCTGGATCAATCTGCGGGCGAATCGATCGTCAACCTCATCAAAAACGCCGAAGGTCCGTTCTATATTCATTGCCATCACGGCAAACATCGCGGCCCGACCGCGGCGGCCATCGCGTGTATCGCGGATGGGTCGGCCAACCATGAATCGGCAATGCACATCCTGGAAAAGGCAGGCACCAGCAAACACTATCCGGGCCTGTGGCGCGACGTGAAATCATTCAAAATGCCCGCCAAAGACAAACGACTGCCACCCCTGGTTTCGATTGCTCCGATCGATTCAATGGCATCATTGATGGTGGCAATCGATCAAGCCAATGGACAGCTCAAATCATTTGCCGATGCGGATTGGGCAGTACTGGATTCGCACCCCGATTTACGCCCCGCAAGCGAAGCGACACTGCTTCGCGAAGGCTTCCGAGAAGCGATGCGACTGAGATCGTCATCCAAAGCGGACGAGCTAGCCAACCACGACGACGACACGTACTGGAGTCAAATGATTGCCGCTGAAAAAGTCGCGGTGAAGCTCGAGGACGCGATCCGAAATAACGACAACGCATCGGCCACTCGGCACTTTGCTCACATGGGCACTTTGTGCACCAAGTGCCATAGCCAGTATCGTAATTGACGATCCACGTTGCTGGCGATCGCTGCGCGAACGGTCCGGTGGTAGTGAGCAAAACATTCAAACTAGAAACTCTTAATCCTAATCGTACTCTTAATCTTAATCCGGTCGGCGCACGCCTGGGCCGCTAAAACTTTGGGCTTGATATCGTATGCTGGTGGCGAGTTTTTCTTCCAGCCGATATGCAGTTACCTCTCCCCGACGAAGGAGACTGCTGATTTAGTTAGCCGTTTTGGCGAACGCTGTGAAGCATTTCGTAGCGGAACTCGTCA
>CAXBHV010001245.1:0-2791 GCA_963974855.1 uncultured Rhodopirellula sp.
AACCGTTCCCGCGATGCTGATGGGAGCGATCAGCGCGGATGTCCCCTCCGTCTTTTTGCCCGCCGGTCCAATGCTAAAAGCAAGGTGGAAAGACGTCACGTTGGGCAGCGGCAGCGATGTGTGGAAGTATTGGGACGAACGACTGGCCGGCAACCTTTGTGACCGTGACTGGAATTGCATCGAGAATTGCATCGCGCCATCCGCCGGCACGTGCATGACCATGGGGACGGCAAGCACGATGGCATGCATCGCCGAATCGCTCGGATTTACTCTGCGGGGTGCCGCAAACGTACCAGCAGTCGTGGCCGAGCATTCGCGACTCGCCGTCGCCACAGGACGGCAAGCGGTCGAGATGGCTTGGGACAAACGCACGCCGTCGAGCTTTTTAACGGAGCGTTCGATCCAAAACGGAGTCGTCACTTCGCTGGCGATTGGAGGCAGTACCAATGCGATTGTGCACTTGATCGCGATCGCTGGCCGAATGGGAATCGACTTGACGCTGGAACGGTTTGACGAACTCTCGCGGATCACTCCGGTGCTCGGGAATCTTCGTCCCGCCGGCAAATACTTGATGGAAGATTTTTACCATGCCGGTGGATTACAAGCACTTTTGAAGGAGCTTGGTGATTTGATCGACACGTCGTGCCAAACGGTTAGCGGTTTGAGTCTTGGCGATCAGATTGCTGATGCCGAAGTGATCGACGACGATGTCATTCGGTCTCGTAAAAACCCGTTGTCTGCGGCTGGCGGAACCTCGGTGCTGCGAGGCAACTTAGCGCCGAGCGGCTGTGTTATCAAGGCGCTCGCGGCCGAACCTCGCTTGCAGTGCCATCGTGGTGCTGCGGTGGTTTTCGACAACTACGCCGAAATGAAAGAGCGGATCCATGATCCAGAGCTGAACGTCACGGCCGACAGCGTATTGATACTGCGCAGTGCTGGCCCGCTCGGCGCACCCGGATTTCCCGAATGGGGAATGCTACCGATTCCCAAAAAGCTGCTGCAAGAAGGGGTGCGTGATATGGTGCGAATCAGTGACGCACGGATGAGCGGCACAAGCTACGGAACCTGTGTCCTTCATATTGCACCCGAGAGTGCGGCTGGCGGCCCTTTGGCGCTTGTGCAAACAGGCGACGAGATTGAAATCGACATTCCAGGCCGCCGAATTCATTGGCATGTTTCCGACGATGAGATTGCTCGACGTTCGCAGCAGCAGCCGGAAGCAAAGCCGCTCGCCAGTCGTGGCTATCTGCACCTGTACGCCAAACACGTGATGCAGGCGGACAAGGGATGTGATTTCGATTTCTTGGTCGGTCGCACACCAGGGGCTGAACCTGATATCTTTTAGAGTCTTCGATCGTCAGTTTTTTCGAGCGACCCATTTTCTTGCGAGACAGCAATGAGTGATGATCCAAACCCGTTCTCCCGCCCGGCGAGTGAATCGAATCCCTACACGCCGTCACCGGCGGCATCACGCCCAGGTGGCGCGGGCGCCGTTCGTTTGTCGGACGTACAGTCTCGCGGAATGGTCGGTCAAATCCCGGTCCTCGGAATACTGATGATTGTCCAAGGAGTGTTCATTCTCTTGATGAGCCTTGCCCTGGGATTCTACGCGTTTCTGATGCCTATCATGTTCCGCAGCATGCGAGAGGAGGCAGCCAAGCAAGGAGGCAACGCGCCGCCAATGCCTCAAGACGTGGATGATGGTTGGTTTGGGCGTGGGAGCGGTTTTTGTGTTGGCAATCGCGGTGGCCACGATTTTGGCGGGAGTGCGAGTCATGAAATTCCAGGGCCGTACGTTCGCAATCGTGACGTTGTGCTTAGGCATGCTGATGTGTCTGACATGCTACTGTGCCCCCACTCAGATCGCGTTGTCGATCTATGGCTTGATCGTGCTGCTGAATGGTCCCGTGTCCGATGCGTTTCGATTTGCAGAGAAAGGCCACTCGGCTCGAGAGATCCAGCAAGCTTTCTTGGCGCTGCCGTAACGAAAGCCGCTGGCCAATTCCCCATCGTTCATTTGCCTCCACGCCCTAGAGTCGACAATCATGAGTGAATCTCCCTCCGAAACGACTGGCGATCCAGCGGGATCGAATCCCTATGTCCAGGCACCTGTCGTCGGCGATGTTTCCCCCGTTCGCCCGACCGGGATCACGGTCGTTGCAGTGGTTTGCATCGTAGCAGGGATTCTGGGCGGATTGAGTTCGCTTGGCAGCCTCGCTAACACCCTGTTTGCCCAGCGGTTTGCTGCGATGTTTACCCCGCAAGGCGAAGCAGGCAAGATTCAGGTCGAGATGCAGCGGGAAACGATGGCCATCTTCGCAAAGTACTACATCCCCAACCTCTTGATTGGGTTCCTGGGGATCATTCTTGGCGTGGCTCTCGTTGCCGGAGGTATCGGGTTGCTGCAGAGAAAGCGATGGAGTCGGACCTGGATTCGCCGAACCTTGCTCGTTGCGATCATCTTGGAATGTGTTCGAATTGCGACTTACTCGTTGATGCAATTCGAAATCTTCCCCGTAACACAAGAGTACATGCAGAAGATTGCCAACGCCCAGGGCGGCCCCATGGGAGGCGAAACGGTGGCTTGGTTCTCCACAATCGGAGTCGTCGTCGGAATGGTGTTTTTCATCGGTTGGTTTTTAATAAAACTCTTTTTGATGATCTGGGGACGTCGTTACTTGGCAAAGCCAATTCTCGATAGCTACTTCGTGTCACCGGCGTCTTCTCGTTAAGAGGGTATCCGAAAAGGGGGCTGACCCTCTCCGGCGAGGCAAAAAGCTCAACAAAAACG
>CAXBHV010001246.1:0-2783 GCA_963974855.1 uncultured Rhodopirellula sp.
CCGGACGAACGGAGACGCAGGGGAAATCAGGCAATCAAGGTTTCTTCGTGACGCTGCGGTCATTCCAAGGAGAGCGAGAGAACCAATCGGACGGGCTATTCGCTTTTTCCGACACCAACGGAGAATTCGTGATGGACGTGCTTCCCGATGCAACGTACTGCACGTGGGCACTCGATTCGAAATGGGCCGGTGAAGTCAGTCATTTGATTCCGTATCAGTCAGAAACCGACACTATCACGTCACCGACACTTGCAGTAAAGCAAGGTCAAAAAGTCGAGGTGATTGTCACGTCTGGCGAGAGCGAGAAACCGTATCCAAACTTGAGTGTGAATTTTGCACGCGAGCATCGATATTCGTGGCAAGAGAATGGAAAAACTCGTCATGGCACCAGCGGGCCGCAATGGTGGGCAACGACCAACGACGAAGGCATCGCTACGACTGTCTCACTTCCAGGTGAGCTAAAAGCCTCGGTGTATACGCCGCTTTGGCGGACAGAAGCAGAGGCCAAAGTCACCAGAAGCGACGACCCGACAATCGTTCGCTTGCATCGCGAGTTCGATCAGAAACGCACCGTCACAGGCAAATTGGTGTTAAGCAAAGAGTGTGATTCGAGTTTGCAAAATGCTGAGGTCAAAATCGCCAGCGTCGATGGTGACTACGACGATCAGCAAGAATTTGTCGTCCAGCAAGACGGCTCGTTTTCTTTCGAGACGTTCGCAACCAAGATCGGGATCTTCGCAATCACGCAGGATGGAAAGGCTGCGGGTGCGATCGTGGCAACGGAGCCTGATTCGCACATCGTTTTGCAGATGCGTCCGACGATCAACTATCAAGGGCAGTTAGTCGGCGACGCTGACCAACCGCTGGCGGGACACAAAGTTTGGGCAAGCGTTCAGCTCGAAGGTGAGGTGGATTACAGCAGGCGAGCGAGCTTTTCGACCAGTTTCGAAGCGAGGCGAATCGAGACGACGACCGATTCGCTAGGAAACTATACGCTCACCGGTTTGCCGAGCGAGGTGAAGATTGGCATTCGCGCCAGCTCGATCGACGATCCGACTGCGACTCGCTACCTCGATAATGTATTTCTGCAGCCAGGGGAGAATCGGCCCGTTGATGGGATTTCACATGATGGTGATCGCATCAGCCGACGACGAATCGACAAACAAGTTCGTCGCCAAGAACTTCGTGAACCATGGAATCAACAAGAATAACTCCACGTTCATGCAGCTGGTCGTGGCTGGAAATGCGGCGAGCCTGCCGCAAGAGGACGTCAACTTTTTGAAGGAACGAAAGGTTCCCTTACCCGAGGCCAGCCGAATATTCGCATGTGCGATCGACTCGAAAGGCAATGAACTGGGGCGATTGGAATTGGACATTTCGGACAAAGATGCAGCAGACACGGCCGCAAATTTCGTCAATTTGCACTCGCCCAGCCAGCTCGATGCCGAAGAAAAATGGAATGATGCGTTTACAGAAGCCCAGGATTCCCAGCGCGTGGTGTGGGCTCGTATCAGTCAACGTTACTGCGGCCCCTGTTTTAAAATGGCCAGATGGTTAGATGACAACCGAGAGCTATTATCCAAAGACTATGTCATACTAAAGATCGACAATGTGCGAGACAACCATGGCTTCCGTGTTGCTGAGCGACTGACTCGCGGCGGGCGGCATGGCGTTCCATTCCACGTGATCTTTGACACTGATCAGAAGGTATTAGTCGACAGTGAAGGACCGCTGGGTAACATCGGCCATCCCAGCGGCTTCGAGGGCAAGACACACGTTCGGAAGATGCTATTTGAAACTCGTCAGCGTTTGAGCGACGCCGAGATTGACCAGATCGTCGATAGCCTGGCTGACTAACTTTGTACGTAACGATGGATTTCCGCTGCAGACATCTCGATTGACCGGAGTGACTTTGGCGATTCTCTAATATTCATGGCCCGTGAATGTCGACGTACAAAACGCAGAAGCAAATGGCTGTGACGGACGAAGCTAGCTGTTCGTGTACTTCGTGTTTTCCGTGGTGGCATTTTCCCAAACAAGGCGAACGATGTCGCTCACCGCAATCATTTTTACCGGTCTGTTCACCCGTGATCCTTTCCCCCACCGTTGAGCGCAAGATGCCCAGCTGCTCCCAAAAATCTTTACTCGCTGAACGATTCCTGAACCGATGGCGGGGATGGATCGTTGTTCTCGCACTGGCGTCGCTGGCGATCGCATCCACTGCGGCAGAGCCTAACGAGACCGACGCGAAAAACTGGCGAAGCCAACAATTGGCGACCCTTGCCGACCAGATTCAAAATGCGGATTCAGACGACGAGCGTTTGGAGTACGTTGCCAGACAATCATGGCTTCGTCGCTGGAAACCAGGGCGAATGTCTCCCACGCCAGCAGATGTATCGGTCGACTCGGAACAGAGTGGGGCGGAGCGGGCTGAATCGGAACTGATCGAGGAGCCATTGCTTGAAACGCTGGTCAAACCAGCAGAAATCGAGCCGAATGTTTGGCTACAGATGATTGACTTGCAGACGCGATTGCTCTCAGTCGATAACGACGAGCAGCGCAAAGAAAACTTGCAGACCACCATCGGATTAGCGAAACAACTTGAACAAGTCCTTTCCGACCAATTTCCGGCTGAGTCGCAGCAGTTAACGACACCAACCGCTTGGGTCGTGGCGTACACGCGATACCGACTAGGACGAGCGTTGGCTTATCGCGAACTGCCGACCGTGTCTGAGCGTTGGCCGATTTCAAATCCGGATGAATATGAAGAACAACTTACGGCG
>CAXBHV010001247.1:0-2783 GCA_963974855.1 uncultured Rhodopirellula sp.
CGGCGACCGAAAATCTGAACTCGCTGCCGGAGCGCATCAGCACGGTGACACTCGCGTTGCGTGTAACACATTGACAATGCCTGTGCCACCAAGATGGACGGTCAAGGGGTATCGGATCGAAACTCAATCCGCCATCCAAACGCAGTGGGCTGAAATCGATTGATGTCGCAACGCGACTCCACCACGAAGCCTCGCCAACCAACGTTGACGTGTTAACAGAACTACTTGCTTGTGGCCGCGATATAGGTCGCGAGTGTCTTCAGATTGGTGATAAAGGTTTTGCTAGAAATAATCCGCGAGACGTTGGTGTCGGGGTAATTTTTTAGTAAACCAGCTTCGACCCATGCACCGCGTGAATCCAAAGTCGCGACAACCCGCGTCGCTTGTTCCGTTAGCGATTTGGATGGCTTCGCTGGCTTGGGTTCAGATTGCACCCACAAGCGATCCTTCGGCAACGACTCAACTTTATCCAGTTCGCTGCGAATCCGCCCCAGCGATGAACTCACCACAAAACCATAATGGGTTGGAACGTCGGAATCCGAGTAAGACAACTCGTACTCTTTAGTCATATACAACGGGCGATTGGTTTTTAGTTCGTAAAACCTTGCCAAGCGTCCGTCGTCTCGCAAGCAAGTTTCATAATACGGCAAAGCCAATTTAACGGCATCCAGATAGCGTTTGTCTGCTGAACGCCGATAAAGTAACAACAGTGTCCGCATGACCTGCTGAGACTCGCCACCGCTGATCGCGGGCGGCTCAAATTTGCGTGCCCATGCGGGCTGCATTTGCTGGTTGTACTGTTGAGCCCAACCGGGTTGCGGTGACGGCATTTGTGCGAGCAATAAAAAGTCACCGCCCCGCATGGCCGCCTCGAAATATCGCTGGTCCTGATAGTGATCAAACGCCTCTAGCATCGTGGCGATCAGATCCGCAATTGTGCCGTCATTGAGCGTGTAGTAGCTGTCGTACTTTTGTTTGGGATACGTCTTCGACCAAGTCGTGGGATAGGAAGCCTTCAGGTTTGGATCGGATGTTTCGGTCGGGAACGAATCGTAACGTTGAGGCCAAGCACCGTTGGGGTACTGGCTGCGGAGCACGCCGTCCAAGGCATACAAGACGGCTTCGTGAATGGCCGCATCGCTTTGCTCGGTAGCAATGTCCAATCGCATCAAAAAGCGAATCACGGACTGAGTCTTGTCGTCATCAAACGTCGTCGTGTTCCGACGCTTCTTTACATCGCTCGAATCGACTCGGTAAGCGTACTGCTTGCGGTCCCTATCCGCAAACTCGATTTGTTCACCCCAGCCACCGGAGACAAGTTGCCCGCGCAGCAGTGCCGTGGCAGTCTCTTTTGCAGCGTCCAGCAAAATGGGGTCCGCTGTCAATTGATAGGCACTTAGGTAAGCATCGCCAACGCTTGGTGTCGCAGGCGGTTCGATCCATGCCGTCGTTTTGCCCACTTGCACTTCACCTTCACGAAACGCAAGATCCTCGCTGAGCTGAAAGACGTAACCGCCATGCGACGACGCGTGCGTGCGGAAGAACTTGACGCTACGGTGGAGTGCGTCAACAGCATCGCTGCGAGAAAATGGCTCGTCTGCATGCCCCCGAGTGACGGTTATAACAAACAACAGCACAAGGCTCACGCGAATGAGCAACGGGAAAGAAACGCGTTTCAAAATGGATGCCTTTATTTTAAACATTCCGATTTGGCGAAGAGGATGTTGCCCGTAACATAGTGTAGTGCAACGGCGGTTTTCACCGATTGATGGGGATGGTTTTTGCAACGACTGTAATCTCGATCACTTCACAATCCCCGCGTGCAACGGCGGCGATCACCGCAGGACGCCCCGTCAACACATCGACATCGCCGGTGAATTCGTTGGCTTTATGCACCGCCACATCGCTCGCTGTGCCGGTTGAGGTATCAATGATCGCGACGCAGCCAGACTTGATGGCGAACAACGACTGATTCTTTTGGCCGTTGCCACCAGGGTTTCGCCGTCGCCAAATTGGCGAACGATTCCAAGCGTTTCCAGGCAGGCAATTTCATCATCGCTCAGTGCGGGAAACGCGACTTGATCCATTGCGTCATTCATCCCTTCCATCCCTCATTCTGCCCACCCCGTGTGAATTCAGCTCTTCGTTGGTCCGGACAAATGGCGTCGAGCCAACGTCGACATTCTACTTCGTCGGTGGAGAGGTAACTGCAGTAGGGGCGGGAAGAAAATCTCATCCCCAATATCCGATGAAGACAGCAAAGATTTATCAGCCCAGTACATGCCGTTCGGTTTCATTCGAACGATTTTCTCGACGCAACCGGACCCCCAATGGTGCAGAGTCCCCCCTTCGCGGCTGACCGCGGATTGCCATGGGTCGGTTTCAGAGCCGAAATAGTCCGTCTTTTCTGCGATTTCGGACGGCATGGCAACCTCCCCACTCCCCCACCGCGTGGCTTGCGAATTCCCCTTCAAAATTCCGACTCCAAAAATACTTTCCCAAGAACCAACCTATGATTAGTTCCATGTCTCGTTCTCCATCGCCGCTTAATTGCCTTGTGACGAAGATTCCGTTACGTGCCGCTGTGGTTGCAGTGCTCTGTACTGCGTTTGTTTCTACTAACGCCATGGCCCAGCGAACGCCTGGCAAACTGCGCGAGGCGATCAAGCAGCGAGCTAACGCTAAGAATGCGGCAGCGAAACCTGCCACCCCCGCACCGTCGAGCGAACCCAAGACGACTGCGGTTGGCAACACAGCGACGCCCATCGATCGCATTACGGCGG
>CAXBHV010001248.1:0-2781 GCA_963974855.1 uncultured Rhodopirellula sp.
ATCTTCACCACGACCCATCGAGCCCCACATCCGAATTGCTAACGAAGTTCCTTTCGGCAATTAACGGATGATCGGAAGACCGTTTGTGTCATGTTCGTCCTGCCAACAAATTCAAACGATGGTCTCCGGTGCGACATGTCCAGTGGAGGCATTAAGACGTGGAGATCAGCCTTTGAATTGAAGCGATTTTCGACTTCTCACTTTTGCAATAGCGTTTGACGGCGGATGGAAAACTTGCCGACATCTGAGGAATCTCCAACAATGCCGTCGACTACTTCCAGTAGGCTCCGCTCGACGCGCAACGGGGGACTGAACGCGCCTGCTCGACCTCCGAATCTTAGAATGAAATGGAGACTTTCCACCATAGTTCGGACCGTCGCACAGGCACTCCGGTCGATGAAATGGGAGCAACCTCAGCTGTCGGCCACCGGTGCAAGGCAAGTCTCGACATCAAGAACAGCCAAGACAGAGTCCGCGCACCGTTTCTTCGCTGGATCGAATCCATCGCACGACGATTGGACCTCAAATCAACAATAAGACCTCTCGGGCGACCAAGAGTGCAACCGTTACCTCCCGCCGATCAACACAAAGTGGCTTGACCCATTTGATTCTCCGGGGCATGATCAAGTTGCTGTCGATCGTCCTTCCGAGTGACTACAAAAAGCGAGGAACCTGATGGCCAGAATCTGTTTGGCGCTAATACTGTTCGGGACGTTTTGCCCCATTTCGATGGGAAAGGAGACAATTTGCTCGAAGGATCAGCCACGAATTCAGCTAATTGGCCCAACGCTCTCTGGGCAGACGCAAGATATCGTCGTCAATACGCTGAATCGCTATTTCCGCAACGCGTTTGGTTGGACAATTCCGGTCGCTGATCGATTGAACTCAACGGCGATTAACCTGGTCGTTGGCGATGAGACTAACAACAGCGTCTTGAAATCGCTAGTAGCAGACGGCATTGATTTAGGCACTGCTGAGCTCGGCGACGAGGGATTCCGAATTCTGACTCATGAGATTAACGGTACTCACGTGTTGATCGTCGCGGCAAATACGCCGCAGGGGCTGAAACACGGATGCCAGGAGCTGATGTACTTTCGGACCGACGCCACGACAGATCGCGTCTCGATCGATTGGCCGTTGGACCTGGTTATGAACCCGCAGATCGCTTATCGGGGTATCTATATGTTGCCGATCTGGTCGGCACATGACTCGCTCGATTCCTGGAAGCGAGTTCTGCAGTTCAATTCCGAGCTGACGTTAAATCGCATCTGGTTTTGGTTGGATGGGTTTCCTGTTGCTGGCCACCCAGCCAGTTCGCATGGGACGGACTATCACTTCGAAAACACAGTCTTGGCGAAAGATGAAAACGTGCAAAGTCTGATTGACTTGGTGAACAGCGAAGCGATGAGGTTCTCTATCGGCGGTGGCTGGTTGAGTTGGCACCATTGGGAAGTCGTCGGCCAAGATAAGCAAAAAGCACGAGAGTATTACTTCGACTATCTAAAAGCGTTTAAAGGCGTAGGAGGATTTTACTTCGAGCCAACGGGCGAAGGGACCGAGCGGGCCGATTGGCTGCCTGGCGATTCACTGCAGAAGATGGTTGCCGACCTTCTAGAGATGGATCCGACCTTTGAGACGGTGGTGGCGATCGGTTCGTTCAACAATTCGGATTATCTTGAGCAGATGGCGCAACTTGACCCTAAGCGAGTCTTTTGGTGGTGGTGTTGGGGGGATCCGATACAAGATCAGGCACTAATTCGGTATCCCAGTGTGCTCGGCTGGCACACCACCACTCAGATGTCCAGTTTCCACGGCAGGAAGGAGCCACCATCGCCGGCGGATTTGGTGTTGGCCGGTATGGCGACCAGTTATGATCCCGGCATGGGCTACGGGAACCCTTGGAATGGCTGGGCGAAGATGGGTGTCTATCAGCCAAGGAATTTTGATCCCTACACGATGCCGTACTTTTCGCACCAGTACAAATTCCGAGAGCGATGCTGGAATGTCGAGCAGACCGATGAGGAATTCGCGGCAAGACTAGCACGCCGCCTGTTTGATGCTGACGTGCCGCCGGAAGCAATTGCGCACTATTTGAAGCTTGCCGAATTCTGCGCGGATCCGTTGGCAGCCGACGCGGGCGAGTTGGAAAGAATCTCTGCGTTCGTCAGTAAACATAAGGGGCACGGGACGCCCCGCAACCAGGACACGCTGGGACGAATGCAGGAAGCTGTGGAGGGTATTAGGAAGACGAAGGCCGACGCGGTGAGTGAGTGAAAGAGGGGGCGGGAGTTGTCCGCATGAATGAGTACAATCACAGACGTCTTGGCTTACCGATATGTGCTCTTTATCAAAAAACTTGGAACCTGATAATGTGCCGAGGGTGCATTCTGCTCTGGAGCAAAGCGACCACACCTCGGTGCAGTGCGGAATCGAGGCTTTGACGTGGAACGCAGTCTTACAGACAGTGAACTCAAAGCAATTCGCAGCTGCGCCCAGCGCGGTGCACCACTTGGGGATAAAGGCTAGATCGAATCCATCGCACGAGGATTGGACCTCAAATCAACAATGCGACCTCGCGGGCGACCAAGAGTGCGACCGTTACCAGCCGTCGATCAAAACAAAGAGGTTTGACCCATTTGATTCGGTGTGCCATTTGGACGAAGAGCTATTTTGCTTCTGTTAATACCTCAGCCGCCTGTCGTCGTACTGCCGGATTGACGTGTTGATGCAGTAATTTGACACGAGATTCTCCGAGCCAGTTCGGGTTGACTTCGTTCTCTC
>CAXBHV010001249.1:0-2780 GCA_963974855.1 uncultured Rhodopirellula sp.
GACCTCGGGTGCTGATTCATGGAACCTGCCCCGAGGCATCGAGGCAGTGGTCGGCGTCATGGTCCGTGCAGGACAGGTCGACGAAGCCAGGCAGTGGGTTTCGGCAAACCCGCTTCCCGATAGCGAGGTCGCTGATGAAGCCATCGTTGACATCGCAACCGGCAATTTCACATCGTTGCTAGATCATCTCGCTGCGGTCGACAAGTCAACAGCAACCGATTGGCTGCATCGACAATCTCTCACGGATGGATTAAGCTCACATGCGGATTCGCCCGAGTTTTCCAAGTTGATTGGTCAGTTTCCAATCCGAATACCTTACATCACGGTCGATGCTGCTGGCGAGCTGCTGAGTAAGGCCTCGGAGCCGATTGATCAACAACAAATTGCGAAGGTACTCGAAGCAGCCCTGGGTGAATCGTTTACTGCCCAGTCAGTGGTAGTCGAGGAAAGTAACGCCAACCAAATTGCCGAGCAGGCATGGTTGTTTCAATCGGTTGCCGGCCAACGCATCTTGGTTAGTGGGAGTGGACGGCAATACAGAACAGAAAACCTATCGGATTGGCTTGGCGAACGTTTGAGCACGCCGGTAACACGGATCAAGTTCTCGATTATGGACAACAAACCAAATTCTACTCGACGTTTATTTGCGGTCGCGTCCGCGCAAGCGGGTGACGACACGGTTGCGTTCACCTGGTCCGGTGGCAACGAGATCTGGTCAGGCCCTCAACTGGCAGAACAATTGACGTGGCCCGGTCGCGTTCCGGTGCAACTCGCCACACAAACGCTTCCGCTTGTGGAAGTCCCGCTTGAGGATGCGGACACAGAGTACGAATACGTCGGAATCAACGAATGGGACCAGCACCTGAAGGATGCCGGCGAGAGCCTCGATGCGGTATTGGCAATCAATGCGAACGGAGTTCGTGAAACGATTTCCTGCACGATCAGCAAAGTGGACGCGGAGGAATATGACATTTACGTGTCGCCTGCTCGCGACAGCGTTCTATTACCATTCGTCAAAGCGGGTTTCACCTACACCTGTGGCCCCAGCAATCTGTCGTTGCCAAAAACCAAGTCAAAATGAGCATGGCGGACCGGCAGTTAAATTCCCCGTAGCGGAACTCGTCAAGAGTTTCGAACCGCAACCCCGATACAATTCGAAGCACCAATTGTACGAATTGGCCAGTTCGCTCGACTCGCGCGACAGCAGCGAGTCAAACGGTGTTTCCTCAACCTCATTCCAATCTTTCTGTCGCATCCATCTTTCTGTCTGTCATCCATTATCACCAGAGGCGTGCAAACAAACCGAATCAGTCTGCACCACTTGCCAACCTCGGACTTCATCGTCGTCACGGTTCAGCGGACGGTGACGAGCAACTCCACTACAGCTAAAACGGGAACCACCGCAGTTCCGGCATCACCGCCGGCATGCCTGGAACCCTAAGGTAAACCTGCCGGGGCAGGTTAGGGATGGGGGTGATTCGTAGCTTCGCCGTTCTCGTGCCGCCAAGGCCCGTCACGCTCTTCAATTGCGTTGTAGGAATAGAAATGGTTCTTGTCGCGTGCGAAGGGACCGTGCCCACTTGGATGCTGAACGCTCGACGGGAAGAATTTTAGATACTTGCTTCCTAGGACTTCAAATGTTTTCGAATCGGCACCAGCGATAATATGCCGCTCCCAGTAGACGTGTTTGGCGTCTTTTGCATAGCCTGCAAACTTTAGGTCCTCGAATGTATTGGGATCGACGGTGTCAATGTGTTTGTTGCCAAAGAATACATTACTCGCGTCGCGGTTCCATCCCTCAGTAGCATAGGGCCCTTTGTGATAGCAGCCGCCAGTCGGCAAGCCACAGTCCAGTCGCGACAACAGGGATCAACAACAGAAACAAGGTAAGAGCATCCCAATCGTTACAAGATGGACCGGCGTGTGTCCGTTGAGTCGGTTAACGGCGGAATTCATGGCGTCGCGGAGGTTGAGCATCCAGATCTAGTCCGACTGCAGTTGCTCATTGATGCGCAATACGATTTTGTCCAAGCTTCGCTCGTCCGGTGGAACCGGGCCCGACGCACCGCTGCTTCCAGCGAAGCACAACAGCAGAATCGACAAGAATCGCGAGATAGTTTGTCGTTCAAACATAGACAAATCTTGATATGTGAGTGTACGGGACGATCGGTATTTGTCACCGAGGGAGGACGATTGATTTTCTAATTTCAAAATTGCGCAAGCCGTTCTCCGGGCAATGCTTTTGGTTATCCGTCGGTTCCGGGTTGTAGACAAAGAGTTGGTACCGACGTTGTCCCATCCGCCGCCACTGAAATGTAAGGCATTCCGGGTCGCCAGTAGGTTTGAATATAATGGGAATCAACCGAGGGAGTGAGGTGCCACTGATATCGCCCAGGATGCAACGGTATGTGTCGCCGGGCAACCCCGTTCGAATCTGTCAAGAACGGTTTGAATCCACCATCACCGCCGTCGGGGCCAATTCGCGTCAGACCAACGATGACGTTCCGAACGGGTTTACCGTCGTCGGCGGCAACGACTCGCAGGAGAGCTGGGCCGTCCACTCCTGACTGTGCATCGACGATATCTCGATAAAATTCGATGCGTTTTGCAAGTAGCCTTGCAGTCGCCGTGCGATGGAGATGCATAAAGAATACGGCGATTAAAGCCGCAACCGTAACGACAGCGAAGAGCGTACGTATCGAAAAGCGTAGAGGCATTTGCCGGACTTAGGCTCCCAGTAAGGTTGGTCGTGATTCGGGCAGAACGTCGGTGGTCGAGCG
>CAXBHV010001250.1:0-2779 GCA_963974855.1 uncultured Rhodopirellula sp.
TGCCAACGTTAAACCGATCAACGACGGACAGTTTGTCAGTCTTAACGGCGATGGAGCGTTTTTGTGGGACAAGGCAAAAGGAACTCATCTACGCAGCTTCCGCGCGAACGCCGCAGTCGTGCAGTCGAGTTTCTCAAGCGATGGGAAATATATTGTCACTGGAAGTCGCTCAATCAAAATCTGGGATTCGGCCACACTCGATCCGCTTGGCAAACTCGAAGTTGCTCACGATGGCCCCGTACGTTCGGTCGAATTTGCTCAGCAATCGCTCGGCGGCGAGCCTGACTACCGATTGGTGTCGGGCGGCGACGATGGCAAAGTCCGTCTTTGGCATTGGAACCCGACATCGAAACGTGTCACTGCGGCAGGCGAGTTTGATTTTGGATCTCCGGTGCGTTCGGTCCAAATGTCGTTCGATGGGATGTCTGTATTGGCTTGTGGCTCTGCGGGCACAGCAAAGCTTTGGCGGATTGATTCACCCACGCGTCCGATTGTATTTCGGCAGCCCAATGCCGGTGGTTTTGTTTGCGTCACCTCGTCGCGTGACGGCAAGTGGATCGCGGTCGGCAGCACGGAATCGGTCGGGTATCTTTGGCAGGTTCCCCAACATGGTGAACCTGTGGGCGATCCCATCGAATTGCGAGGTCATTCCCAGCGAATCGAAGACATCGCGATCCTGCAAGACGCGTCACAACAAATGCGAGTCTTTACCGCCAGCGAAGATCAAACCGCACGCGTCTGGGACCCGCAGATTGAACAATTAGCTGAACAACCGGTTGGATCCGATCTCAAATCGCAGGACGCGCTGCAAGCCCGTGAAGTTCTACTGCTAGAACAACACACCTCTAGCGTCACAGCGGTGGATGTGACCGCCAGCGGTGAGTTGCTGCTAACTGCAAGCCGTGATGGCACCGTCATTCTGTGGCCCGCCGATATCACGTCAGAGTAAGATTCGCGGTACGATTCGTGCTGAAATTCGGGGTAGCGAAATTCGCCAAGAGTTTCGGAAGCCGTTTTCGCTCGTCACATGCTCGCAAGTATGCAAGAATGGAATGATCAGCCGTCAATTGAAATGGCTCGCAGCGGAAGGCGTCGAGAATTTCGTGAATTGCCGAACAGGTCGAAGCTCTCACGCGAATTCCGCTACGTCAACAAAGGTTCCAAAGGTTCTTAGCGTCATTCTCACCCACCCCACTGCCATGATTAATCCAATGCGAGTCTTAATCGTCGCAGGCGTTATGTTAATTACCGCGATCTTCATCGGGTTCGGTGGTATGGCGTTATTCAAGTCACCTGCCTGGATGGCTCATGTTTTTTTTGGGATCGGATCTGTTCTGGGCTTATGGATAGGCGTCCTGCTGTTGCGGCTGATCACTCCGAAACGCAAAGCCCCCACGGCACACCGCATCGCCGCTCCGGCGGCCGCAGCGATTCCCTTTCATCGTCGCTTATCGCACTTCATGACCATCGTGCATACGGCAGATCAAGACGGCGAACGGTCGCCGATGCCGATTTGGTCATTGCGACAAAATCACCACAAGACGCCGCCAAAGTCGAGTGGTTTTATCCGCGAAATCTTGCTGCGAATTCGTACGATCCTGTCCCGCCAGTAGTCGAAGTCCCCTTGCCGCCCTTACGCTGAACGCTGTGAAGCATTTCGTAGCGGAACTCGTCAACGGCTTGTTAATTTAGTGAGCCGTGACGCGTAAGCGGCCGGGTCTAAGGCACTACCCGGTGCCTTACGGCCCTCGGCTCACCGTTGCGATTTGCATTTGGATTAGATCAACAAGCCGTCAAGAGTTTCGGGGGACACTCGCCGTGTAGCGAAAGTCTTGACGACTTCCGCTACGTTAAAAACACACAAACCTTATAAGAAAAAATGCTTCATAGCGTTGCTCTACGCTTGGTCACGCTCGATAATTCCAGCGAATGAACACGACGACCAATCCTTACCGTCCCGCAACATTGCTCAGCGAAACGAGTGTGACCTCGGACGATTCGATCCAAGTTGCAGGCGAAGTTGTCGTCAAAGACATCGCTCGACTGATGCCAGTTCCACTGATTCTCAATGTCACGCGAGTAGCCTATCTGGCGGTCATCATACCGATGTTGTTAGTGGGCATTTGGTATGCGAGGGACAAGGGACTCGGTGGCCAAACCATGATGTTTTTCGCAGGTCTCGGTTTTCTCAGCGGCCTAGGTTTAACAGCAAATTGGTTGGTGTCCCGCAGTCGAAGGGCACAACGAATGTTAAGGTCACAACCAGGATTGTTGGGCCCAATTGAGGGCGTCATCGACGAGCATGGTTTTACATTTTTGAACACGGGTGATGGGAAACGCCACTTTGTGTCGTGGAAGTGTTTTCCCATCGTCGAGGTCAACCGCCATGGAATTCGGCTCGATTGGCGTGTCCAAGTCGGCAGTTTTATTGCGATTCCTGCACGATGTATCGATTCGTTTGACAAGCCATCAATCGAGCAGGCGGTCGCAAAATGGAGGGAACAGGACACTCGTGAAGCAACCTATCGGATCGTGGCGGATTGGAACAACGCTCCGAACGACGCGATACGATTTGAGATGACGACGCAACAGCGTCAGGCAAAACCACCCACGAGAATGTCGACCTACTACTTGGTTCTTACCGCAATGTTGACGACAGGCGTAATCACGTTCTGGCTTTTCGTGATCGAACGAACCAGTCTCGCCAATATTGTCGGAATTGGTTTCCTGTTCCTTATTGGCACCTACACATCACTGCGGCAAACAATCGTTCCCGCCA